>CAZFVT010000006.1:0-25974 GCA_964522355.1 uncultured Woeseiaceae bacterium
TCCACCGAGGCCCGGTACTCACTCGTCAGCACGCTGCTGAACTCATCAACCACTCGGCCTGCCGCGGGCCAGTTGCGCTGTGCAAATGCTGCCTGTACACCGGCTTCGACCAACTCTTCCGCAAAAGCCCGGGCGCGCGCGGCGGTTGCGTTGCCGGGATCGAGAGCCAGGAGACTGCGCAGATCGGTCTCGATGATGCCTACATCAGCAAGCGTTTCGATCGCGCCAAGGCCGTCTTCAACGCTCCGCTCCAGCTGGGCTACACGAATCTCGCGGTCCTGGGTCTCGAGGATCGTCTCGAGGCGGTCATTGAGTTGCGCCAGTGCCAGATCTGCAGGGAATCGGGTCAGGCCTGCAGTGATCAGCTGCTGAGCCAGCAGCGGGTCATCGCTGATGACGAGGTCGGCGCGCGTTGCGTAGGCATTGGCGAGCCTGCTGTCCGTCAGCAGATAAAACCCGGGGTCGATTTTCTCGACATCATCGAGCACGGCAACGATATTGTCCTCGTCGCTTTCCAGCAGGCGAAACGCCTCCAGGTTCTCGGTGAAGCGCTGGTCCAGTTCGGCGAGAAGCTGCTGCTTGGTCTCGGTAACCTGCTCCGCTGCATCGTTCAGACGGTTGGAATCCCCGTAGAGTGCCAGCGCATCTTCGGTGAGCGCCTCGGCCGTCGGGTAGTCGAGCTGATCCTGCGCGTCCTCGATGGAGTCTATGTAGTAACGGATCAGTCGATCTTCGACCTCGCCGTTGGCAAACACCGCGTTTCGCTGCGCCTCGTCCATCAGCTCGACTTCGCCGAGAAGTCCCGGTATGTCGGATCCCGGCACAGTGATATCGGTCACCATGCGGTCAATACGGCTGTTGGCAATCATGTCCGGCACCACGGCGACACCGACGGCGACTGCTGCCAGCGCGGCCGCGACGCCGATTGCAATAGGCGTCTTGTTGATAGTCCGCGGCCGCAGGTCCTCGATAAACTCGTCCACGCTCGCGGAACGATCCGCGCGCGCAAACGCAAGGCCTTTCTGTAATCCACGCCACTGACGCCGACTGACGCCCTTGATTGCCTCCGGCTTTAGCTGCTTGTCGCGAGCTTTGTCTGCGCTCAACTTGCCGAATGGGTGTTTGCCAGCCAGCAGCTCATAGGCCACGCAGGCCAGCGCATAGATATCGTCTCGTGCGTCTGGCTCATCGCCCTCCAGCATTTCGAGACTCGCATAGGCCGGGGTCAATGCACCAAGTTCGCCGGGATCAAACACCGTCTCCTCACCGGACAGGTCACCCTTGATCTTCGCTGCCCGGGCGATGCCGAAGTCGAAGACCTTGATAACGTCGTCGCGGGTCACAAAGCAGTTGCCGGGTTTAAAATCGGAGTGCACTACTCCCTTGCCGTGCGCGTAGGACAGCGCGAGCCCGAGGCCTTCGATCAGTTCGAAGGCTTCATCAACCGGCAAGCCATCAAAGGAAGCGCCCTTTGTTATTCGGTCGAGAGACTGGCCTTCCAGCAGCTCCATAACCATGTAGACCGTGGCGCCGTCCCGGTCGAAATCGAAAACGTTGACGATATTCGGGTGCGCAAGATCCTGGGCTTTCCGGGTTTCGCGCTGTAGCGCGACGACGGACTCCGGGTGACGACGGAACTCGTCATTCAGGATCTTTACCGCAACAAACGGATTCCGGTCCTGGGCCTCCTCGCGTCGCAGGTCGCGTGCTTTAAAGACGACACCCATGCCACCGCGACCGATAACGTTCTCAAGCACATATTTGTCCTTGAGAACAACGCCGGACTCCATGACTCGCGCAGGTGCATCCGCAAGCCTGCTGATGTCGGTCCAGCTAGATCCGGTGCCGACACCGGTGCCCGTGTAAGCACCGGTTGGCCTACTGTGACCGGTGGCCCCGGTCGGCATGGAATGCGAGTGGCTGTGGCCCGTATGGCTGGGCGCCGAATGGCCGCCTTTGGGCGGTCGCGGGGGTGCTGCCTGCTTGAAAACGGTCTTGTCGTCGCTGACCTCCGGACGATCCGAATCGGACGTCGGCGACCGAAACACCGTTCGATCGGCCGAAGGATCAGGCTCGTCGTCGGCATCTGCCACAGAAGGCGCATCGTCGTCGGCGCCAGGCGCGCCGAGCACGTCGAGAATGTCGGACGATTCTGGCATCGCCGGTCCGTCAGGCGCCGAAGCAGTCGCGCCTTCGGCGGCCGGAGGCTGTGATGCTGCGGCCGGCGGCGTGACGTCCGGTTTGCTCGGTGTTGCGGGCGGCTCCTCGTCGGTTGAGGCGGATTCGGACGGCCCACCGCCAACGATATCGAGTATCGATGCATCCCCTGAGTCGGGCGCTGGCTCTGCCGGAGGTGTGGATGGCGGATTCTCCGTGGAACCCGGTCCGGGTGAAGGCGCCGGCGAACCCTTGCCGACGATGTCGAGAATCGACGAATCGCCAGCGTCAGCCGGTGGGTCGGGCGGAGTGTTGTCGTCAGAAACAGGCTCGGAGCCCGGTGCCGATGGTCCGCCGCCAACGATATCCAGTATCGACGATTCGCCGGCGTCCGCGGACGGCGGCGTTGCCGGTGGCGGTACCGGTGCAGGAGCCGGCGGTTCCGCCGAAGCGGGCGGCGCCGGTGGAGCCGCAGTCGGCGGTGTAACCGGAGGTTGCGCGGAAGCGGGCGGCATCTGTGTCGGCGGTGACGGCGATTGCGGTTGCGATGGCACCGAGTCAGACGCCGGCATGTGCTTCTTTAGCGCGATCAGGTCGCGCGCAGGCAGCTGACTCGACCGGAACAGGCGAGTCAGCAACTCGTCGATCTGCGCGACGCTGGCGGGATTGTCCTGCAGTTCCGCCACCAGTGCCTGCTCGACCGGCTGCAGCGGAATCTCCTTGCGCAAGTAGCGGGCGAGCTGTACCTGGAACTGCTTCATCGGGCTCCCTGCTCCGCTATTCCGTGTCCGACGCCGTAAACTCGACGATGACGACGGTCACGTTATCCGGCGCTTCGCGTGACAGTACCGTGTCGACCAGCGCATCACAGGCTTCGACGCAGCTGCCGGTGCCCACCATGTCTTTCATCTCGTCAGTACTCACGTCCTTGAAAAGACCGTCACTGCAAATCAGGAACCGGTCTTCATCCTTCAGTTCAAGCAAATCGAGATCGACATAGACGGTTTCCAGGCCGCCCACTGCCCGGGTCACGATGTTGGCAGACGGGTGATCCTCCGCCTCTTCCGCGGTGATCTTACCTTGCGCGACCATTTCATTGACTTCGCTATGGTCGGTCGTGATCTGTTCAAACTCGCCGTCGCGCAGCCGATACACCCGACTGTCACCAACCCACATGGCGACGGCATACGAGCCGTTTGCGAGCAGCGCGGCCAGCGTCGTGCCGATAACCCGCGGCTGCTCATCGCGGATCGACAGACTATGTAACCGGCTGTTGACCTCAAGCACCCGATCTTCAACATCCTCAACAAAATCGCCGAAGCGATCGTGAGTGGCCACGCCCTCCAGTTTGCCGACCAGCATCTGGCTGGCCACGTCACCTGCCGAGTGGCCGCCCATGCCGTCAGCAACGACCCAAAGACCCTGAGCAGGCATGTCGAGACACGCGTCCTCGTTGACCTCACGTACGTTGCCGACACTGCTGCGACTAGCCGACGTCCAGCGGTACGCGGTCGTCGCACTCATCGTTCCCCTCCCTCGGCGGCCATCGCTTCCTCAGGCTCTATGCCTAGGAGTTCGCTGTCGAATTGCGGACCCCAATCGCCAGCCAGCAGTCGGGAGAAACTCTGCGGGTTGGGCAGGATCGGCGCGACGAGCGTCATTGATTCCTGACCTTCTTCGGCATGTGTCCACCAAAGACTGAATTGTCCGACCTGAAAGTCAACAAGCTGCTGGGCGACTCCGACGCAGAGCGCCGCCGGATCGCGCGCCATTCCTCGCAGACCCCACTCGCCGCCGGCCAGCCTGGCGGATGTATGCGCCACGCCGTCGGCGGACCACTCGATCTCCTGGAGCCTCGCTGCCAGCGTGTCGGCTTCGAACGTATCCTGTTCGAGCACTTGCAGCGCCAGCGACTCGATCGCCTCGAACCAGGCCGAAGCGCCGGTCGAGACCGCAAACGGTCGGACATCGTCGTCAAGCCGGGTTGCCAGGGTTAGCGGAAAATAGCGACCGACGCGATCGACGCTCGGTATGAGCACACCGGCCCATCCGGAATCGCCGCAAATGCCGGGCATCAGGGCGAATCGCCAGAGCGGACTGTTCAGATAGGTCTCCAGCCAGGCATCGCCAAGTTCTGCCTTGCTGGCGGCGATGGCATGCTGCAGCCAGTCGTCCCAGGGGTCGACAAAGGCGTGCGGCAGCTCGCGCCGAACGAAATCGCCGTGACTGGGTAACTTGCCAAAAAATCCCTGGACCATGCTTGCCTGTGCCTAAAGCGATTGCGGGCATTCGAACTGCTGAAGCGCTTCGAACTGGAACGGGTTATAGGCACTTCTCGCGGTCAGCTCATACCGCGCATTTCGCTCGGCGATCGTAAAGTCGACGATGAATCTTTCGGGCTGCGCGGTGCTCTCGAAATTCGCTGATTCCAGCACGCGGAACCACGCCCAGGGGCCGCGTTCCCGTATCATGGAGGCACCGCCCGTCGTCGGCGGGCTCATCTCGATACGCACTTCGCCGTTCATATCCGGACCCGGCCACTCCATGTACTCAGTAACGGTCGGACCGAAAGAGTACATGATGCGTTTCCCGGCAAGATCGAGCGTGAAGTTAGAGATCGTCTGGTCCATGCCAACCGGTGTCATCTCGAAGGTCACACTGGGCGTGGCACCACCGCCGCGGAAAAACGTGTCGCGTATAGCCGCGGCGCGTTCGAACTGCTGCAGCGAGTTCGCAGATATCTGTATGGGGACCGCGCCCGAGCTACGAACCCGCCAGGGGCTGCGTGACCTGTCAACGTAGTTGGCGAGATACTGTTCGAAGAACGTATCCATGATCCCGCCGGTACCGAAGAACTGGCCGAAATCATCGAGCCGAATCTCCTGCTGACTGCCGACATCGATCGGGTAGCGTCGCGCGATTGCCTGCTCGCAAAACGGCAGGCCACGGCTTCGCCACTCAGCGTTGATGTTGGACGCGACGCCTGCAAACGCAATGTTCTGGCTGCCGGCTGCGGCTTCATTCAGCATTCCCTTGATCATGTCCGGCTGGCGCGCGGCCTCGAGCTGCAACTGCTGAATGACGGCCTGGCCCTGCGCGGCGACATGAGCCGGGATGTCTCCGGATGGCCCCTGCTGGCTTACCACGGTTGCCATGAAGCGGTATAGCTCCTCCATCAGCCCCAGCAGATGCTGCATTTGCGGCGACGGCGTGTCTTCGGAGCCGACCAGGTCATCCACCCACTTGAAGCGTCTTTCGACGCGATTCAGCTGCCGGTTTGCGTTATTAACGGCGGCGGGCGTGCGAGTACCGCCGAGGACGTTTTGCAATCGATCGATGGCGGAGTTGCCGTCGTCGCCATCCTGTTGGGCGACGCCGGGAATCGCGTCAAGCTGGGTTTCGCGCTGCACTGCCTGCATCAGCATCAGCAGCGGTGAATTCACCGGGTCCGAAAGGATGTTAAGGATATTCACCGCTTCCTGCGGCGTGGAAAACGGTGCGATATCGATATCGAGTATCAGGTTTTCGTAGCGCCGCGCGAAGTCATCCAGGTACAGGTCCTTTACCCGAAGCATGGTGCGCGCCGAGTCGATACCTTGCGGTGCATAGTCGCCGAGAATCCAGGTTTCGTTCAGCAGTTCGGCCGTCAGCGCTGCCGACTGCGACACGAAGACCCGCTGATAACCGTCCTTGGTGTAGAGGCCCGGAATGCCTTCGTTGAGATCGCTGCGACTCTTCCGCGAGAACGCCAGGGACGACCGCGGACCGGCGGCATTGAACACGGTGAATTCGCGCAGGTCCTCACCAACGCCCATACGTTTCAGCCGGCTGTAGACCCGCTCCTCGGTCGGCATACGCGCAACGATTCGCTGCGTTGCCTCGATCAGGTTCTGGTCCAGCGGCAGCGGCAGGGGAATGGCCTGTTCCGCGAACAGCGCATCGAGATGCCCGTTCATGCTTTCACGCTGGGCTGTACTGAGCTCCCGGCGAACGTTGGTTTCAAAGTCGTAACGTATCCAGGCGCTGATCTCTTCGGCGTCGTAATGATCCTGCGAGTCCAGCATGAGATATGCCTTCAGCGCCTCGTACTGGTAGTCGGGCGACGGACCACCCTCACGCAGCTGGTCTTCCATGCGCAGCATCAGTCGCGGCAGCAGGATTTCAACCAGAATGCGCCGATAGGCGCTCTCGGACTGCCGATTCAGTTCGTTCCCGCGGTATAGACCCATTCGACCAAGCAAGCCCGGCCCCTCGCCCGACTGTTGAGTCGACAGGTCCCGGGCAGCGTCGAGCACCGGCGCTACGATCAGCGGATCGAGATTGTCGAGCGGCGCGTCATCGAGTGCCTGGGCGGTGGCCTGGGTCGCCGCCATCGTATCGATGATCAGGGCGCGATTCGTTGCGTAGCTGATGACCCAGCCGACGATAATCAGCAGGGTAACCGCGATGCTGCCGGCGTAGGCGGCGCGCTGCAGCCAGGCGCGCTGGCGTTCGACACGCCGGTTGGTGCCGGCGATTTCGGACTCCGCAAAAATGACCTTTCGGAACAGGTCAGTAATGAAATAGCTGCGACCCTGACCGCCGTGGGACGGCAGCATCTGCTGCTGCAGCCCAAAGGTCTGCGCGACGGTCGACATCAGGCGGTCGATCGGCGTGCCCTCCTGCGTGCCGCTTGTCAGGTAAATGCCTCTGAGCATGGGCGCCTGCTCGAAACGGCTGCCGCGGAATACGTCGCCGATGAACGTGGCGATAGGCTCCTTGAGCGACGCAAGCTGGCGCGGAAAGCCGTAAATGGCAGCCCGGCGCTGCAAGTCTCGCTCGGCGCTTAATCGCCATGTCAGCCGGGAGCTGAGGCGCTCGAGTATCAGGTCGTACTCTGCGCCGAATCGCTCAACGGCACCGGAGGCCGACTCACTGTCTTCGAACGGGAATGTGACGCCAAGAATCTGTTCGCGCTCCGCGCGTCCCAGGTCATCGAAGAATTCCGTGAAGCCGGCGACAAGATCGCATTTCGTGAGGACGAGATAGACTGGGAAACGAATGCCAAAGTACTCGTCGAGCTCCTGGACGCGACTCTTGATGGCCCTGGCATGCGCCATACGCTCGCTGTCGTTCAGCGTCATCAGGTCGGACAGGCTGATGGCAATCATGACGCCGTTAATCGGACGTCGCTTGCGGTATTTCTTTAGCAGCGACAGGAAGCCCTCCCAGGCCGATTTATCGACCTGCGAATCGCTGTCCTGGGTCGTGTAGCGCCCGGCGGTGTCGAGCAGGATGGCATCTTCGGTGAACCACCAGTCACAGTTCCTGGTGCCGCCGACACCGCGCAGCGCTTCCTTACCGAAACGCTCGGCCAACGGGAAGTTAAGGCCGGAGTTAACGAGCGCTGTGGTTTTGCCCGAGCCCGGTGGCCCGATGATGATGTACCAGGGTAGCTCGTAGAGATTGAGCGCGCCTTTCTTGCCCTTCGATTTCTTGAGCACCGAGACGGCATCTTCGAAACGTTTGCGCAGCGTCTCGATTTCTTCGGCGGAACGGTCAGGCTCCACATCGCCGTCGTCGTCGACAATGCTGTCGACCATCTCCTTGTTGGCACGGCTGGCCCGAATGATGCGGAGCATCTGGCTAAGCATCCACAGCACGAACACCACGAGGATCGTGATGATCCTCGCGGTCTGGCCCTCAAGCGGTCGGGCGTTGCCGAAGCCGAACAGCGGCCCCGCAATGTAGATCGCGGCCGACAGAAAGATCAGGCCGAGTATCGATATGAACCAGCTGTTGGTCAGTACTCTCTTCACGGCGCTCATAGTCGATTGGCCCTCAGCAGCGTAATCTCGACGCGGCGGTTCTTCGCCCGGTTCAGCGCGCTGTCATTCGGCGCTACCGGTACTGTGTCGGCAAGCCCTTCGGCCGTCAGCCTCCCGGGATCCACGCGAGCCGTCAGTATCTGCCTGACAGCATTCGCGCGGGCTTCCGACAAGACCCAGTTCGACGGGTAACGCAGCGAATTGATCGGCACGTTGTCGGAATGCCCGGAAATGCGCACCGTCCCGGTCACCTTGTTCAACGCATCGCCAATGGCGAGGAGCAATGGCACCCGCCCGGCGAGCACTTCGGCACTGCCGGAGCCAAACAGGCCATCGCCATTCATTACGACCACCTGTCCCTGAGGCACGTCATTAACGACCAGTTCATTGTTCGCAATCTGGTCAGACAGCAGGCTGCGCAGCCCCACCTGCTGCTGAACCGGTGCAACATAGGCACGGTCGCGGATCAGCGGCGGTACGTTGCGTCCGAGCGCGGCGATCTCCGTCAATGCCGGCTGCGCCTGCCCGTTGATCGCAAACAGGAAGCCCCAGTAGACGACAAGCAGTAGACCTGCAGACACGGCTGCAACCACCCAAAGTGGTACGTACTTCGCGAGCCGGGAACGATTGTCCTGAACGCCTTGCCAGTTCACCGACAGGCTGCGCTCGAAATCACCGCGATGCATTCGGATCGTCTGGTAGAGATTGTCCTGGACGTTCGCCAGCATCGAGGCGCCGCCGTCCTGAACCCGGAACTTGCCCTGGAAGCCGAGCGCGAGGCACAGGTACATCAGCTCCAGAAGAAAAAGATTCTTCGCGGGTTCCCTGAGCAGGCGATCGAGGAGCTGGTAAAACTTTTCGCCGCCCCAGGTCTCGTTGTGGAACGTGCCAAGCAGCGTTTGTGTGGCCCAAACGCTCTGACTGCCCCATGGGGTGTTCAGAATCGTTTCATCGAGCGCCGTGCAAAGAACGTAGCGGGCGCCGAGGACCACATCGGGACTTTCCCCGCGGCGATGCGCTGCGGCCTCAAACTGCTGAATCTCCTGGCTGATGTGCTGGAACAGCGCAGCAGGATCCGGGTGGGACGCGCTGTCCCGGAGCTGCGCCATGAGCGCAAGCAGTGTTGTTGCTGCGGCGGTCAAGGGATTCAGACCGCCAGACAGATCTGGCACCGCACCCGGCTGGGCGGCGGGTGACAGGTCGGCGGCGGGCTGCGGCTGCGAGTACGGCTGCTGCTGAGGCGGTGGCGGTGCGTACGAGGGAGGCTGCTGTGGCGGCGTCGGGCTGGGCCCTGAACGCCGGCCGCCCGGCGTCGGCCTCAGAATAGTGCGGTCGCTGTCGCCGGAACCGAAGAAGGGATCATCTTCACTCATCGCTCACGCTCCTTTCGCCGGCCCCTCAGGTTCGTATCGCCCAGAATTCGAGCGTCAGGCCCGGAAACTCCGCGCCCACCTGAATTGCGATACCCCCTGACCCGGCAAGGTCATTCCAGTACTCGCTGCCCCGTTCGAGTTCGAAATAGGCAAACCCGGCGTGATACGGCAACTGCCGGGGCGCCACCGGCATCGCCCGCAGGCCGATACCGGGCAGCTGTGAGTTGACGAGTTCACGAATGCGTTCCACCGAGCCGATCTTGGAAACCGCAGGGAACCGGCTCATCAGGTCGTCCATCGGCATGTCCGCGCGCACGGCGAGTACGAACTGCGCATCCTGAATGAGCGAGCGGTCGGCGATCTTGGACACATGAATGCCGTAGCGCTTCGCCTTGATGGGTAGCGGCGTCGCCGCTTCCTTCTGCACGGTCGAGAACGAATCCCTGAGCGCCATGAACACCGGGTCAAAGGTCTCCCGAAGTTCGTGATGGCGGTATTCCGGAAATTCTCGTGTCCGGCGCGTGGCGCTCGTCAAGGTCGCCAGTTCGCCGGCCATCGATACCAGCACCCGGAACAGCTCCTCGGGATGCAGGTCATCCAGCGACGAGAGGTGCGCGATCAACGGTTCGTATTTGTTCACCGCCTGCAAGAGCAGGAAATCCGCGAACTCGGCGGCACCACCGCGCCCTGAATCCGAAACCCGGCTGGCAAGCGTCTCGCCACGCTGATGCAGCATCCCTTGCAGTTCAGTGAGGAAACCGGACAGGCGGGGCGCGGCCTGCGAGTTCATCACGGTGGCGATATGATCGTCTTTGAGGATGATGTTCTTGTCGGCTTCCTGCTCGACCACGTGCATCAGCGGAATCGTCGCGTACTCCTCGCGCTGGTCGCTATGCAGCAGGAGCCGCGTACGCAGCGAGCCAACGTGCATGGGCGCGGTGCTCAGGTCCTGCGCGCTAACGTCCGATACCTCAAGCTCCTGGCGTACGTAGCGGGCAAGGCCCTCGCCGCCCAGTCCGTTTGCGACCTCGCGCGTACCCTGCTGTCGAATCGGCAGGCCAAGGTAAACCACTTCATCACGATCCGTCTCATCGAGCTCCAGCGGCGCTGGCGGCGGATCGTCTTCGGGAATGCGGAAGGGCGTGCCGTCCGGGAACACGCCGGACGCTGAGGTGATTGCTATCTTGCCGATTCGCAGCATGTCCCTGTCGATAACCAGGGACTCGATGCCCCAGCTGAACGGCTGCAGGCCCCGGCTGCGGCCTTCGACGTATTGTTCGAGATAGCGAATCTGCTGTTGAAAATGCTGCGGCCTCAGGAACAGCCCTTCTGACCAGATGACTCTATTGCGCCAGGACATATTCCCGCCTACTTGATGTTGATGGAGACTGCGAGCTCGCCGACATCGACCCGCAGTTTGCTTTTCTTGAACAGTCGGCGCACGAGTCCGCGCTTGGGCAGTTCAATCATGCTGCGCCACTGCGCGTTCTCTATGTCACGATAGGCAGCCACGACCCCAACGTAGCGGGTCTCGCTATCGAACTCTGCATCCCAGTCGCGAACCTCTCCGGGTTTCAGCAGCATCTGCGTGCGCCCGAGAAGATCGCCGCCAAGTACCCCGGACTCCGCGTCGAACAGCGAAAAGAAGTCCGCGTTGGAGAACGCGTCGGGAGAGGCGAGCTGAAACACGATGACGTTTACCGGCGACGGGCGCCCCTGGTAATCGGGGTTAATCGCCTCGGCCGCCGTGGTACTCATCTTGACCTTGACCTTCTTCGCCGCCTCGGCGGGCGCGGCGATCAGCGCGAGGCTGGTGAACGCGAGCAGAACCCACAGCAGTGTAGGGCTCCGGAGAGCCGGATGCGCCGTGCCAAAAGCTGTATGTCTCATGTCCCGCCTCGTTCTAAGTGTTGTTGTCCAGGTCTAGGGAACGTGCAATGTCTAGCCGATCAGAAGTTCCCTCTGCGCGATGTCAGGCGTTGCATCTGTTCTTCGTAGGCTCGCGCAAACTCCTCGCCAAACAGGCGCTGGAAATTGGCGTCCGCGTCCTGCGTCATCTCTTCGTAAAGGTCGCGGAACATCTCCCAGTACTGCGCGCCGCCTGGCATGCGCAGCATCGATTTGGCCTTGCGTTTCTTGAAGCGCTCTTCGAGCTCCACCGGGTCGAAACTGGTCAGCATGCTGTCGAACGCGGCACGCATGCCGGCCATCAGGGCCATCTGGTGGGCCTTGACGTCGGAGAATCCCTCGCTGAACGACTCGGCCGGGCCGTGATAGGCCGGGTTCGGCTGGACGAGGAGCTTGTACAGGGCCTCAGACGCATTGGCCGATGACTTCAGCACGTTGTTTTCGGTCGGCTTCATCATCGTCATCGGCACCCGGAACTGGCTCTTTACAGCAGACCGCGCCGTCAGGACGTCCATCAGGCCCTGGGTCGTGATGCCAAGGATTTGTCCGAGTGCCATGAGGTTCTGCGGTGTCGCCGCCGCCTGGGCGGATGCCTGGTCCAGGCCTGCCGCCTGCAGCATGCCGACGACAGCCTCTGTGCCACCGCCGGGCACTGGCGGCGCAGCCGGGGGCTGCGGCGCGGGTACCGGCGGAGCGTGCTGCGCGGGCGCGGGCGCGGGCGCAACAGGCTGAAAGGGCTGATTGACCGTGTCGCCGCCGGGTCGCAGGGATGGCGAAGTGTCAACCCTGGCGAAACCTGTCTCATCCCAGTCGTCGGGAATCATCTCGCCACCCTGCCCTGGTGTCGGCTCCAGCGGAGGCAGGCTCATGTTCTGGTCCATTACCGAGGCGTGATCCGGTGCCGGTGTCCAGGCCGGCTCCTGTGGCGCAGCCGGCCCGTCATCAAAAAGGTTGAGTATGTCGTCGCCCGACCCGGCACCCGGCGAGACCGGCTCTCCGAAGGTCTGGCCGCCCGTCATCGGCCCGGTCGCGCCCGTGCCGGTATGCGGTCCCGTCGTGGTCGGTCCCGGCCCGGTGTAGCTGCCGCCGGTAGGCCCGGTCATGCTGCTGCCGGTGTGCTGCTGCCAACCCGGAACAGACGGCGGCCCGGCATCGGCACCGGGCTGCGCATCCAGTGCAGCGACAAGTTCGTAGTCGCCGATCTGTACCCGGTCGCCGTCGTGCACCTGGTGTTCCATGTTGTTGCCGATGGGCTGGGGTGAGCCGTTGACGAAGGTACCGTTGGTGCTGGTATCGCGCAGGAAAAAGACACCGCCGCGAAAAAGAATCTGCGCGTGATGGCTGGAAACGAATTTCTCGGGGTCTGGCAATACCCAGTCATTGTCGAGCGCGCGCCCGATAGCACCACCCTGCGTGCCGAACACGCGGGATCCGTCAGCGCCAAGCGCCTGACTGTGAAAGCTCGTTACGCGTAGCGTCAGAGCCATCCGATGTGCCTCTCAGTCCCCGTTATCGATTATTGTTCTGGTAGACCAAATCCGGCGCTGCGCCTTTCTTCTTCTATTGCGGTTCTTCGCCCGCGGTGCACAGCGCGTGAAAACTAGTATAGCGACTAGGCGGTAGGGATCATAGCCACAGCCGGCGAGAGTAACTCGCGGCATTTCATTGACTTACAGCCAGCAGCTGCGGAGGCTCCGAATTTGCGCTGCACGCTGGCGCCCTGCACGCTCAGAAGCTGAACATAATGAACTGAAAGATGGCGATTGCCGCGAAGATGAAGGCGACGAGCAGCCAGGTCTTGCGGGCGGGCGTCAGCGCCCCGCGCTCCTTGAGATAGTCGCGCAGGGCAAGCGCCACGAATACCGTGGATAGCGCAAGGAAAACGATGGCGACAGCGGGTACGTTTGCATCAAACATGGTGCCTCCCGGGGCTCATGATCCCGTTTGCATCGGCTTGCCGGCAAAATACCAGTGCCCGGCAGCGAATCTGGACTGATTTTCCTTAACCCATTCGCGTATCCCGGCGAGCTCCTGCTGTTGCCGGCGAACGGGCATATCGAACTCCATCGGGAAGTTCTGCGCGTAGCGAGCGGCAAACTCATCAAGGATCAACTCGCGAATCCCGTTGGGCGTGTGTTCTGCCTCCAGCGCCAGAAAAGAGGCAGCCGGGGACATCGGCTTGCCGTGCCGATACTTCAGCTTGACGTTGAACGACGCGCGATGCTCTTCGAGCCACTGGCGCCAGGTCTCCGGGTTTATTGAGATCTGATGCATCGTCTCACCAAACGGCTGCCCGTCCGGTCGTGTCGGTACTTCACCGGTTGCTTCGTACTTCTCGCGCTCCTCGTCAAAGAGTTCATCCGGGTCGATTTCTTCCGGGACAAAGACTTCCTCGTAGAGCTCGGCCCCGGTGATGGTCTGCAGCGCTACGGCCGCGGCCATGGCAACTTCCGGGTTTTGCAGGCAGTTGAAGATGTGTGTAACGCTCGACAGGTCGCCGAGCAGGCCGAGCGCAAACAGCGCCTCCCGACTCACCTTGTCGCTTTTGACGATGTCGGTGAGTACGTTGACCGCGGTGTGATCGCCACCGATGCCAAGTGAGAGTATGGGCCAGGGCTTCGCCTGCGCCACCAGCAGACCGTGTCGCAATGCCTGGTAGTCGCCCAGGCGAACGAGTGCTCGGCAGGCCTCTGCGGCCACCGCCTCATCCTCGCTCTTCAAATGGGGCGTAATGGCAGCCCGGCTACGCTCACTGCCGACCCGCCCCATCGCTTTCAGGAGGAACGGCAAACCCGCATCGTCGGCCTGGGAAGCCATGCGGAACAGCGCGTCTTCCACCGGCACCCGCCGATAGCCCAGGGTTCCGGCGACGGGACCAATGAGCTGGCTGGCACTGCCTAGCAGCACTCGAATGAGATCGTCGTGCCAGTGCTCCGGGCATTCGGCCTTCAATGCGTTGATGATCGCATTAGCCACGTCCTCATCGACGTCAATGCCGTTCTGGAGCACCGCGTAAGCGAGATCAGATCGACCCTGCCGACAGAACACGCGAAGCGCCGCATGCAACTCACCGAAGTCACCCTCCGAGCACCGACGCTTGCAGACCTCAACGGCTAGATCACCGCCAACAACCAGCGCATCGATGTGCGCCTCAAAGCGTTCTTCGAATTCGTCGAGATCCTTCCACGTCAGCTCCGGGTCGTGGAGATAAGCCAGGCGCTGCTCGTAGAGGAACGAGGCTTCCTCGAGGTGTTCCTCGTAGAGTTCGATGTTGAACTGGCGGATGGACGTGGCCATAGCACCTAGACCGCTGCCGCCGCGTGAAGATCCTGCTCGGTTGTAACCTCTATCGATGCCACATCATGCGGCCCGCTCGGCACGTGCATGTAGTTCCGCCAGATCAGGAAAACCAGCATCTCGTCCGTATTGATGATGACCGTATCGAGATTTGTTCTGAGAATCTCCGTACGACCGTTGCGTAGGCGCACTTTGCAGACCGGCGGCGGAATGCCGGGCAGTTTGAATTTGAGTTTAGGCACCGGTGACGCGTTGACGATCATCACGTCCTCATCGCCACGCAGATAACCGGGAGCGATCAATCCGGGCGAAGCCGCATTGAAGAACCGACGGTCAAAGTCCTCGGGCAATAGCGGCTTGCGCGTCTTGTCCCATTTCTCATCGTAGGTACCGGCGTACTGCGCCCGAGGCTGCCAGTTGGGTGAAATGAACCCGAAGCCGACGGGCGCCGGCGAATCGCCGTAACGGCGTATCAGGTTGTTCGGATCCTCGATGTTGGGAATGGGGACCTTTCCCTCCTCCGCGAACCTGAGAGGGTCGCCGAAACCCATGCCGACCGGATTACGCGGCTCGTAGCGCCAGTTGCTCTCGTCGACATCGGCCTTGTCCCAGCCGCCGAAAGCGCGTTCGTAGACAAGGGGCATCTCAGTAAATGGCTGAGGTTTGGTAGCGAAAACTCCGCCCTTCTGCTTTATCCAGTGCCGATCACCAAACACTCGGACAACCTTGCTCACAGAACCAACTTTTACGCCTACGTCGAGCTGCTCAACGGGTCCGCCGTGGGGTCTGGCGTTGCCAACTAATACGACGTCTGTGGATTGCTTGCTGATTGCTGTATCAGATTCATACCGTAGGCTCGACTCCGGATCTCCGTCTGCACTGAATACGGGCTCCAGCGTCACTTCGGATTGAACATCAGCTCTCGCCAATCGATCTCCGATTATGTTCAACGAGGCTTTGACAACAGGAACGACTACTGTTCGGCCATCTTCATCGCTCAACATCAGAGGAGCCGCCTCGAACCATGACCTGTTGTGTACTGTCGCAACTCCCATTCGTTTCTCAGAGAGGCAGCATCGGATAAGAACGCGGCTCAAAACGGAAATCGGCAGGAGCTGCGATTGTCGGACAGAGTATGTACTGATCTTTCGTCTCAATGCCTAGAGACTTGGCGATTGCGAGCAATGCGATGCCCTCGACCCAAAGATTTCGATTCGCCTCGAAATCGGATTCTTGTGCGACTGCCTCGCCCGAGATTGGATCCGCCGCGCTTTCCATTGTTTCCGAGTACGCACGCAACAAATCAGAGAACGCTTCAGCAAAGTCCTCATGAGCCCCTTCTTGAAACGACCTACAGATTTCGAATCTCTGTGACGGCTGACCCTCGAGAACTTCGCCGAACCTCTCTACTTGTCGATTGAGGTCAGCACCGCCCGCATGACCAGCGAGAACGATGTAGTAGAGAATACGCGCGTAAAGATAATCGTCTTCGTACTCGAGTTCCGAATTCGTGTGGCGTGGGGATAGCTCGGCTATCGCTCGAGCTACGCCCCATTGCGACGCGGCAAGCGCGTCGAAAAACGATGCATTCAGGCTACTGCGGCGAACAGACTCAGACTCGAGTGGCTCCAACGCGGTCTCTGTCAGGTACGCCTTGCGCGCCATTGCAGACTGGATTAACCCGTAGTGGAGTCCATACAGATCCGCATTAACCAGGTAGTCGTAGATTCCCATCGCGCGATAGAGACGGCACAGCTTTCGGACGATCTCTCCGGCGCCCTTGGCAGAGCCTCGCTGCTCCAGCATGACTGAAAAATCGACGGAGACTAGAACGCACTCCTCCAATCTCAACTCAAGGTCCACAGTGGCTCACACGTCAGATAACGTCCCAGTCGTCGAACTCGTTTACCTCGATCCCTTTGATTCCCGACTTCTCAATTCGGTCTGCGAGGTCGCGCCGCAGTACTAGGACCTGAGAAAACCCCGTCATTCGAAGAATTGAAACCGAGTTATCAATCTTGCTCTCGTCAAGTACAAGGTCGTAGATCGTGACGATCTTCTCCGGATCAATATCGTTCACTTCCAATTCTGACTGGTCACGATCAATTAGATCCTGGTGTTCTAACTGATTGAGAATGAAGTATTGCTTTTCTTCGAATCGGTCTTTGTGATTCATGATTTTGACTGGCAATACTTCATTGTTCTTGAAGTCCTCCTCAGAGAGGAGGTCGAGAAATCGTTGAGACACCACGAGAAGATCGTTTGTGTTGTCCAGAACATCCCCCAGAACAAGATTGTCGGGATATTCATCGCTCATCCGATAGAACGCATCGGCGGGGAAATCTTTCTTGCGCGAAACGCCTTTGTCAAACTCATACTGCCGCTCGACATTCTGCAGGGTGCCCAGCACGCAATCATTCCCTGCAGCTTCGACGACGCCGTACACATATTCCATTTCGGACTTCCTTTGCTAACTGAAGAGTGGGTTCTTCTTAACCGCCGGATCCATTGTAAACGGCTTGAACCAGTTGGAATCGTTCATATCAAACCGCTTGTCCCATTTTTCGCGGTTAGCTCCCGCACCCCGCTTCTGCAGAAAGTTCTTGTAGATACCCGAGATCTTTTCAAGTAAAGCCTTTACGTTCTCCGCATCGACCTCATGCTTGTCTTTCTTTTCTGCGAGGGAATTCCATACCTGTTTGGTTACGACCTTGCGTAGCCGTTTATCGTAGTCTTTGTGGCCAAAGTTGGTCGGCTGATGAATCGGATAACCCTCGGGACTATCGCCTTTCATCGCAACCCAGTTCTCGCGGCTCTCCGATTTGAACCTGTTAAAGTAGGAATTTATGTATCTTTTCGCCTTACTGGATGCGGCGTTGGCGGTGCTGAGCTTTGAGTCGTCCGTAATGGTTCCGTCCTGAGCCTGATAATACATTGCATACGAGACATACGCCGCCAACCCGAGCATGTTCTTGGGGTCGTTCAATGACCAATCAGTTATCCACTTAACGTCGTCTATGTACTCTTGCATGTCTTTGGGTTGATCAAGAATCGACTTATCCAGAGCCGTATACGGAATAACATGATGAGCCTCCCATCTCGCCCCCAGGAATCCGTCTTTTGTCGACTTGCGGTAGTTAGGATGTGGGTTGGGTTTCGGGTCGTCTTTCGCAAAAAACCCCTTTCGCGGAAATTCATCTTTGTCGAAGTGCTTATCGGCCATCAGTAAACCTATGTGGAAATAGACATGGCGCAACGTCCACCGTGGAGGCTGCTTATGGCAACAAGGGCTGCGGATTCGGGTATTGGCGGTCTGCTGAGCAGCCATAATGCATGGACAACTGCCAGAAAACCCACTGCAGCACCTGTATCCCCGAAGTGTGATGCAACGTGAACACGAGGTAGCTCAGCGACTGCCGAATCACCAAGCCGAGATAAGGCACAACCGAGATCATTGGACCTGTAAAAGTCCCCAGCGCCACTTGTCATTAGGAAACGAAATTCTTTGTTGGGTGATACTGCATCGTAGACCGCTCCAAGTGAGCTGGCTGTGCCGATACCAAGAGCCGGCTCTTCGGCGAAGACACCAGGATCAAAGTACTTGTCTGAAAGGCAAATCTGGGCGCGCGTACCTGTACCCCCTTCCGAAGTATTTGTGATGGCCAGAAAAGCCGCGGCCTCGCCAGGAGAGGCACCATCGGGTCGACTCGCGGACTTGAGAAGCCCCATCTCCGACTGAACGCTGGCGAAGTGCGGATCAACAAGGGAATCCACACCACCAACAAGGGCAACATCTATTTCTTGCGTCTGAAGGAGGCTGTAAGCCATCTGTAGAACGTCATGAACCCCGGTTGCGCCACCGAAAACGACATCAATGGAGCAGTCCCCCAGATTGGAAGCGAACTCATGGCGAATTGAGTCACCGAGGTGCCGGGAGAGTTTTCCCCTGAGGTACTCGTCGTACCCGTCGAACTCTCCTTCAGTTAGAGAAGCCCACTGCTGATAAACGAAGCCATCAGTTAGGGCGATAATCACTCGGAGCTTACGACCCTGCAAATCGTCAGTTCGATCGAACAGATCTCTCAATCCAGCGCATGCCAAGAGACTTACTCGCCCGACGCCTTGGGCACTTGAGGGGATGCCGAACACAGAGTGGCCATTCACTGGCTCGGACTCGCCGAGTTCGGGATCGGCGTCAACCAGACCCACTAGCGGCTTGGAGCGACTCAGGCCGGCTCGTGCAGCGGCGCAGGATGTCGAGGCATCGCGCCCGAGCGAAGATGCTAGACCTGTGCCAAGAATGGTTAGTTCGGAGACCGCAGCACCCATCCCGACTCCCAGTGTTAGTAGGTATCGCCGCAAATAAAGCAGGTCTTCTTCTTGGGCATTGGTATCGAGATAATCGGCGCTTGGAGTACTGGAAATGGTGGTGTGTTCTTGTCGTTGTGAAGCATGATGTCAAACGCTCGAGAGACGTTTTTCCCCTCAAACGTGACGTCGAACGAAAACATCACAAACTCCGCCTTTCCCTTGATTTTGCCGGATATCATTCCGCCACCAGCCGAGCCAGCCTCATCCCCGGTGCTCATCTTGAAATTTGAGTCCTTCGTGCAGACGGGATTCCCATCACACTTGACTTTCTTCGTTCCCTTCGCCGTGTCAGATGACATTGCGATGTTTGGGTACGGAATTGGAACAAAAGGTGCGGGAGGGGCTGGCGTCTTACACACGTCGGGGAACGCAATGGTGACGCCATTGCTGGACTTGTGTACAACAGACATGTGGTTTACGCCGACCGTTACTGGCATCTGAATCTGCTCCTCGCTCTGCGGTCACGCCACCTCTAATTGATCGAGACTGTGGCTCCGCGTATTCGATTCTTGCGCGAAGCACGGCTTACAATCTCAGTGCCACGCACGATGATCTTGCCATCCCTCTTTAGAGTGATCGAAGCATTGCCACAACTCAGCGTCAGCCCCTTATCGGCATCGATAGTCACGAACTGCTTCTCCACTTCGTTGGCGGATGGCTCTGCCACTCGAGCTGATATTCGATCCAACACAACGTAGGACGCGCCAGAATCACAGCGCAGCGCAACGACGCGGTCGCCTGGCGAAAGGAATCCTGGTTCAGTGCATCGCGCGGCGAGGTCAGCCCTAACAGAGTCAGATTGTGCTCCCACCCGTAACGTGACTTCACCACTCACAGCGATGTCGACGACTGTTGCCGTAACTGGCTCGACTTCTTCAACGCTAGAGTGCATCGGGTCGATGTTTGTAAGTGGCAAATCAATTCTCCTTGATCTTGCTGCCCTTAAGCACGATGTCGCCGCTACCTTTAACGTCAATCTTTTTGCCCTTTATCGAGATATCTCCGTTCTTCTTCATCGTGATTTGGGCGGAACCTGCCTTTAGGCTAATTTCGTTCTTGGCCACAATTTGAATCTTTTCCGCCTGAATAGAGTAGTCCTTCTTGGCGTTGGTCTTGCTGGATCCGCCGACCGCGGTTTCGGAGTCTTTGCTGACCTGAAGTTTGAGATCCGCGCCTATCGTTTCGTTGCGGCTTGCTCCAATTGTCACTGATTTGCTGGCACCGACTGACTCCGACTTGGAACCACCAACAGACTGCGACATCACTCCGCCAACCTGTACAACCATGGCCGCCCCGACTACGAGCTCCATTGCCGCTCCAACGGTCTCCGAGTAGTTGACGCCAACAGTCTCAGTAAGGTTTTTGGCAACCATCACCGTCATGCTGCTACCAACTTGCTCATTATGGCCGCCGCCAACTTCGATAGTCTTGTTTCTGGCGATCGTCTCGAATTGGTCTCGGCCGACTTCCTTTGAACGATCCCGTCCGACCGATGTTGCATCGTCATTGTTGACGGCTAACGCCCGATCGCCCGCATCCGCCTTATCAAACCCAACAACAATCGTCTGATTATTCTCAACAATCGTATTCTGATCCTTCTCCGCATGGATGTAGATCTCCTCCGATCCCATCTTGTCTTCGAAGCGAATCTCGTTGAAGTTGTCGGCGTTGCCTTCCATCGTGCTGCGGCTCTTGATACCGCTCTGGGTCTTGTTGCTGGGCAGCCCGTAGGGCGGCATATTCTCGTCGTTGTAGACGCTGCCGGTGACGATCGGACGATCCGGGTCGCCTTCGATGAATGCGACGATCACCTCCTGGCCCACGCGGGGGATCGTGATGCCGCCCCACTGGCCGCCGGCCCAAACCTGGGCTACGCGCACCCAGCATGAGCTGTCCTCGTTCGCCTCGCCATAGCGGTCCCAGTGGAACTGGACCTTGATGCGGCCATACTCGTCGGTGAATATCTCGTCGCCGCCTTTGCCGACGACGATGGCGGTCTGCGGACCCTGCACGAAGGGCTTGGGGGTCATCCTTGCCGTTCGGAAAGACTCCTGGCTGTTCATCGCCTCGAACGCCGTGGTGAACTTGAACTCCTCGTCGTCGCCGCCGGACTCGTAGTTGCCGATCGAAATACTGTGTCGTGCCTGCGTGACGAGGTATTCGCGATTCTGGTCGTCGCGAGGGAAGTCGGTCAGGTCGAACAGGCCGCCAGGGAATATGCCGCGCGCATCCGTCTCGCCGCGTACCCGCTCATAATCACAGGCGTACTCTTCCATGCGCACCTTGATGTACCGATCGCCCTCCGGACGCTCGTAGTACTCGCCGGGATAATCGAACATCTCGTAGGACTCGTGCTCATGCGGTCGCGGCAGCGTCGTGTTGACCTCGAGATTCGCCCGTGGCTTCTTGAAGTGATAAGCGCGCATGCCTGCCGCGCCTGTTCTCACAGACTTGCTGCAGTGCCAGTCGTAGATGTGTTCGTCTCGCGGCGAGCGAGTAGGCGGGAAGTAGGGAACTGTGCTGTAGCTCGGCAGCGGATAATGGGCACCGTAGCTGTCCGACATCACGAGGGTGTCCCTGCCGTCCTCATGCTCGAAGTAGTAATAGATGCCTTCCTGCTCCATCAGGCGGCTGACAAAATTGAAATCCGTCTCGCGGTACTGAACGCAATACTCAAAGGTCCGGTAGTTTTCACTCAACTGGTTTTTGAAGTCCGTAAACCCATCTTCGCGGAACACCTCCTCGATAATGTCGGGAACGGTTTTTTCCTGGAAAATGCGGCAGTCGGATTTTTGCGTCAGGAACCACAACCAGGGATGTACGGTCGCGGTATAGCAGGCGTAATCGCCATGACGGCCGGTCTGACTGAACTGGCTGACATAGCCATGGAAGTAGCGCACGGCACCGTCCTGCAGGTCCACTTCCACCGTCACGTCCTGCCCGAGCATGTCGTCAAGGACAAGCGATTCATTCGGGCTTAGCATGTCAAGCTGGTACTGGTAGAGCCGCCCGAGTTCTTCGAACGCGTCCATACGTCGGAAAAGAAGGTCTTTTCCGAACGGGCTTTTCAAGCGAACCGGCTGATTTTCTGCACGGCTACTCACTAGGGGCCGCCTCTTGTTATTGAGCCTGGTTGCGTACACGGCGGTTAGGCGTGCGCGTCTTGTGCTTTGTTTATCTTGTTATACGCAGACGCCGGTGGTTGTCAACTACAGCCCGGCAGCCCAAGGGGCGGCGTCATCGCCGGGGATTCTGTCTAATCGTCGCCCCCCGGGCGCTCCCATTTCAGAACCGCTTCCTCGTCCGTGGAGACGAGATAGTAGCCTCGCCACTTCCCCTCGCCGTCAATGATGACGGGATTCAGGCCCTCGTACTTGCCTTGAGCAAAGGACCGGAAAGCGGCTTCCTTGATCTGGTTTTCCCTCACCCAGTCGGCCCAGCGCTGTTTATCGGCCGGATCGATTCTATTGCCGGAGTCGATAGCGCGTCGCAGCTCGCGCTGAAAAAGGAAATAGTCCAAATCGACTATGCGAGGACGTGCCATACTGACTCCAATACCGGAATGCTCTATTAGTCGGCGCCCGAATTCTTACCCTCGGGCGTCGGGTAGCGAAATAGTACCCTTGACTTGAAGAACTTGGTAGCAAAATCACACGCTTACATCAACTTTTGACCGCACTTTATTGAAAGAAATCACAAATCGGGGGAGCCATGACGGCGAGAACGTCTTTTGAACTCGGATTCGGACCTGCGGACGGGGAGCGGCGGCGGAAGACCGGCGAGCTTCCACAAGTTCTTGTTTTGGGTGATTTTTCAGGCCGAAGTGGCGGCCGTGAAGGGTTCGCGGCCAAGCGCGTACGATTCGACACCATCGACGCCGTGCTCAAGGGCCTCGCCGCACGTATCCCGGTCCATCTCGAAGGGCCTGTTTCTGTGGATGAAACGCTTGCGCTGACTGCCATAGACGACCTCCATCCGGACAACCTGCTTCGCCAGATGGATGTCCTTCGCACGCTGACCGAGCTGGGACGGCGACTCAACGATCCGAATACCCGGCCTGACGCCGAGAAGGCTCTGGGCGAGCTGGTTTCGGCGCCGCCGGCCGAAGCATCAGCGGAGCCCGCGAAAATCGACGGTCCGGAGACTGAATCGAATACAGACACGCTGGAACGCCTGCTGGGCCAGGCGAAAGGCTCGGGGAGTCCGGCCAAAGACAAGGTGCAGTCGTTCATCGACCAGGTAATGGCTTCCTCCGGTTCCGCGACGCCTGCCAGCGCCGAGAGTTCGAGTCACCAACAGCTCGAAGAGCTGCGCACGGCGGTCCTCCGGGCCGTACTGTCGCTCCCGGCGTTCAGATCGACCGAGCGCCGCTGGCTGTCACTGGACTGGCTTGTCCGGCGAGTCGACGACGACCTGGCCAAGATCTGGATCTGCGATGCGTCGCTGGAGGCGCTGGCAACTGAAATCGCCGAGCAGAGCGAGCATCTGAATCGCTCGCCGCTCCACAAGCTGCTGAACGCACCGGAATCGGTCAACCGCTGGGATGCGGTTGTTTGGGACGAGCAGATCGGGCTCGACGTCGGCCAGCTTGCCGTGCTCGCGACGCTGGGTGCGGTCTGCGGCCAGGCCGGGGTACCGCTGTTCGCCGGCGCCTCACTGGCGCTTGCCGGCTGTCATTCCTTGGCTGACATCGACGCACCGTGGGACTGGCAGGTCCCGGATGGTGATGCGGCGGCCTTCTGGCAGGAACTGCGCGCTCACCCGGCCGCCAGCGCCATTGGGTTGGTTGCGCCGCGGGTACTGGTTCGTCCGCCGTATGGCGAGGCCGGAAACCCGATCGATACGTTCGACTTCGAGGAGCTCGGTCCCGGGCCGGCGCACGAGCAGTTCTCCTGGGGTAACCCGGCCTATCATGCAGCGGTCGCCCTGGTGCAGCGTTTGTCTGGCGCCGGCGATGATGTGCTCATCGGCGATCTGCCGACGGCGCTTTACGACGATGGAACCGGCCAGGCCATGCAGCCGCCCGCCGAAGCCATCATCAACGAATCGGCTCTAGGCAAACTGACGGAATGCGGTATCGCGGCGATCATCGGTGCCCGCAACCAGGATTCCGTTCGCCTGAGCAGCCTGGGCGCAATCGCTCGAACGGAATGAGCCGAACCGCCTGTTGCTACGCCCGCGATACGAGTGCTGCGCGCCGATCAATGCAATCCCGGCCGGATTCAGCAGCTCGTCGCAAGGTAGCGGAGTAGACTTTGCCGCCGAGGCGGTATGCCCCTAACGCCCTGACGATCGTTCAGCTCGTCGTCCCGACAACCGCCGACCCAGTCCGGCCCCACGCGCCTGGGGATTCTTCGCCTGGCCCTGGGTCGTTCCTCGCTGCGTGTCGGGGTGGGTACTCCGGTCGTTACTTCGAGCGGCCTGCTCGGCGACGCCGACCTCCGGAGCCGCATCGTCATTCCTGCCAGCAACCCCCGGGGTGTTTCGCGACCAGAGGTCATTGTCGGGTGATGCTGCGCTCCCAAGCCGGCCGATGGGGCCCACGCCCCTGTCCCGCCGCAGCCTCGCATCGTGCGTCTTGCTTTCAATCGTCATGGGAACAGCACCCTGCCGCCAGACCGACTCGGCCGCAGCTGTCGCTTGCGGCTGACTGTAGACGCGGCCCTTGGTTCATCTGTATCAATCAAAGGCATAACTGAACTGATCGTTATCGACAGAAACATGAATCCGGTCGATATCCTGGCCCTGCACCATCCGGTTCAGAAACTCGGCGCTGATGGTTGGCAGCACCGTATTCGTCAGGATTGAGTCGATCATCCGACCGCCGCTTTCCAGCTCCGTGCAGCGGCTGCGGATCAGCTCGATAACCTCGTCCGTGTAGGTGAACGGCACGCCATGGCTGGACTGCACGCGCTTCTCGATGCGTCCTAGCTGCAGTTTCGCGATGAGGTCGATCATCGTGTCGCTCAGCGGGTAGTAGGGTATCGTCACGATGCGCCCGAGGAGCGCGGCCGGGAACACCTGCAACAGCGGGTCCCGGAGCGCCTTTGCGATGCCCTCCGGGTCCGGCATCAGTTCGGGGTCCTTGCACATGTTCATGATCAGGTCGCTGCCAACGTTCGTCGTCAGCAGGATAAGCGTGTTCTTGAAGTCGATCATCCGGCCTTCGCCGTCTTCCATGTTGCCCTTGTCGAACACCTGGAAGAAGATCTCGTGGACGTCGCCGTGCGCCTTTTCGACTTCGTCCAGCAGCACCACGCTGTAGGGTTTGCGGCGCACGGCTTCCGTGAGAATACCGCCCTCGCCGTAACCGACGTAGCCGGGCGGTGCACCCTTCAACGTTGATACGGTGTGCGCTTCCTGGAATTCGCTCATGTTGATCGTGACGACATTCTGCTCGCCGCCGTACATTGTCTCGGCAATGGCCAGCGCAGTTTCGGTCTTGCCGACGCCCGAGGGCCCGGCGAGCATGAACACGCCGATGGGTTTGCCGGGATTGTCGAGGTTGGCCCTGGACGTCTGAACGCGTTTCGCGATCATTTCCAGGGCGTGGTCCTGCCCGACTACGCGTTTACCCAGCTCGCTGGCCATATTGAGCACGGTTTCGAGCTCATCCTTGACCATCTTCCCGACCGGGATGCCCGTCCAGTCCTGAACGACTGACGCAACGGCCTGGTTATCAACACTCGGCAGGATGAGCGGTCGTTCGCCCTGCACTTCCGCCAGCTCTGCCTGCAGCGTCTTGAGTTCATCGAGTTTCTCCGTGCGCTCGGCGTCGCTCAGTTCAGCCGCTTCGGACTCTCCCTGTTCGTCTTCGTCTCCGGCTTCGCCGCCCGCGTCAGCAGCACCATCGCCGCCGAGAGCCCCGCGCAGCGCCAGGATTTTCTCAACAAGCGCCTTCTCCGTTTCCCAGGCTGACTTGAGTTCCTCCAGGCGAGCCCGCTCCTCCTCGAGTTCACTCGTTACCTCGGATTCCCGCTCGCCGCGATCGATACCGATCGAACTTTCTTTCTGCACGATGCCAAGCTCGGTCTCGAGCGCTTCGATGCGTCGCTGGCAAT
>CAZFVT010000007.1:0-5511 GCA_964522355.1 uncultured Woeseiaceae bacterium
CGCCGTACCTCAGCTGCTTAGAGCGCCGGTTTGTGGAGCCGGCGGTCCTTGGTTCGAGCCCAGGGACCTCCGGCTCCACAATCCGGCGCATCCTTTCCGGCGCCGACAGCTATTCCAGCCCGCGCTGGTCACCCTCCGGCGATCGCATTGCCTACGTGACGGCGGCAGAGGGTCGCGGTACGGAAATCCACGTCCGCTGGATGGACAGCGGGCAGACCGCGATGCTGACCAACGTCACCGAGTCCCCGGGCTCCATCGCCTGGTCACCGAACGGCGAGCACATTGCTTTCACGATGTTCGTACCGGCTGACGGGCCGTCGCTGGCCACGCCGCCGAAGAAACCCGAAGGCGCTGAGTGGGCCGATCCGGTCAAGGTCATTGACCGGCTGTACTACCGGGCTGACGGCCGCGGCTATCTCGACATCGGCAACACGCACATCTTCGTCATTCCCGCCGACGGCGGCACGCCGCGGCAGCTCACCAGCGGCGACTACAACCACACCGGCCCCTTGAGCTGGTCGCCCGATGGAGCGCGTATTGCCTTCTCGGCCAACCGCATCGACGACTACGAGCTCAACCCGACGAAATCCGAAATCTGGACCGTCGAGGTGGCCGACGGAACCCTGACCCAGCTTACAGACCGCGACGGGCCGGACACCGCGCCGACCTATTCGCCGGACGGCCGATCGATTGCCTATCTCGGCTATGACGACGAGAAGATGGGCTATCACAACATTCACGCCTACGTCATGGACGCCGACGGCAGCAACTCGCGTGACATCACCCCGGACCTCGACCGTCAGATCTCACAGGTTCGCTGGGCAGGCGCCTCGAATCGTCTTTACGTTCGCTACGACGACAGCGGCGAGACGATGCTGGCCACCCTGTCGATGAACGGCAGTCTCGACGTCATTGCCGATGACGTCAGCGGCGTCTCTATTGGCCGGCCCTACACGAGCGGCAGCTTCTCGGTCGCGGACAACGGGGCCTATGCGTACACGGCCGGCAGCCCGCTCCGGCCGGCGAACGTGGCCGCCGGTCGCCGCGGTCGCGACCCGCAGGTCCTGACCTCGCTCAATGAAGACCTGCTCGGCCACAAGACGCTGGGTGAGGTGGAGGAGCTGACCTGGGAATCGGTCGGCGGCCTCGAGATTGAAGGCTGGATCGTCAAGCCACCGGGCTTTGACGAGAATCAGCAATACCCGCTGATCCTCGAGATTCACGGCGGACCGTTCGCCGCCTACGGCCCGCACTTCTCGGCCGAGATCCAGCTCATGGCGGCCGCCGGTTACGTGGTGCTCTACACCAACCCGCGGGGCTCGACGAGCTACGGCTACGACTTCGCGAACGAGATTCACCACAACTATCCGAGCCAGGATTACGACGACCTGATCTCGGGCGTGGATGCAGTTATCGAGCGCGGCTACGTGGACCCCGAGCAACTGTTCGTCACCGGCGGCTCCGGCGGCGGCGTACTGACGGCCTGGATCGTCGGCAACACCGATCGTTTTGCCGCCGCAGTCTCGGCCAAGCCTGTCATCAACTGGATCAGTACCGTGCTGACGACCGACATCGCGGCGTTCATGCCCGAGTACTGGTTCGACAGCCCGCCCTGGGAAGACTTCGAGGGCTACTGGGCCCGATCTCCGCTGTCGCTGGTGGGCAACGTGTCGACGCCGACGATGCTCCTGACCGGCGAGCAGGATCACCGCACGCCGATCCCTGAGTCGGAGCAGTACTACCAGGCGCTGAAGCTTCGCGGCATCGATACGGCGCTGGTCCGAATCCCGGGCGCGTCGCACGGCATCGCCGCACGGCCCTCGCAGCTGATCGCCAAGGTCGACAACATCCTCGGCTGGTTCGAGAAGTACCGGACAGAGTAGTCGTAAAGCCATCCGCGGGCCGGCTCTTTTGCGGCCGGCCCGCTGGGTGACGTCAGTTCCGTCCCGCCATCACACCACCATCCACGTTCCAGATCGCGCCGGTAACCCAGTTCGACTGATCAGAAAGCAGCAGATCAATGACGTTTGCGACGTCTTCCGGTGTACCGATTCGCCCAATCGGATGAAACGCGTTGAAGCCTTCCAGCGCTTCATCGACCTCGCCAGGATCAATAAACGCCTCATAGATCGGCGTCTTCACGACGGCGGGGGCCACGGCGTTAACCCTAATGTTGTGCTCCGCCAGCTCCATGGCCATGTGCTGTGTCAGTGCGTGTAGACCGGCTTTGGCCATCGAGTAGGCAGAGGATGGCGTCGCCTTGACCGCCTGATGTGCCCACATGGATCCGACATTCACAATGGCGCCGCCTCCGTTCGCCTTCATATTCGACGCAACCGCCTGTGACAGGAAGAACGTCGCCTTGTTGAGCTGCATGTACTGCTCATAATCGGCGTCGCTGTGATCAAGAAACGGCGTCGGGTTGAAGTAACCCGCAGCGTTGACGAGGTAACCATACTTGTCATCCGACGAACGGATGTCGTCCGCGAGTGCCTTGACGTCTTCGTCGTTGTAGAGATCGACTTTACGGGTGCCGATAAGACCGTTGGCGTTTTGGCCGTTCGCCGCGTTCGCAAGTTTCGTCTCGCTTCTGCCGACGATGTCAGTCTGGATGTCTCTTGCCACAAGAGCGTGTGCAGCGGCCAGCCCTATGCCGGACGACCCGCCGATGATCAGTGCCTTTTTGTTGCTCATGTCTTTTCCTTGTCCGCTATGGACCACCTGTGTATTGAGCGACTAAGGTAGGGTGCTAGCAGGCCGGTGAAAACCAGGCACAAACCGGTGCCATAGGCACTTTTTGGTACAAAATCTTGAAAAGCCTCGACGAAAAAATTTCCCAAAAAAAGCCACCACTCAAGACCGCCCGTATGGTCGAAACAATATTCGGCTGTAAGTGGTCTTTGACGGTGTTCCATTTGTTGAGAATGGGGATCAATCGGCCGGGGCAAATGGTCCGAAGTACCGACGGCCTTACAACAAAAGTGCTGAACGACTGCCTGCGCCGAAACGTCGAATTCGGCATTCTGGCGAGACGATCATTTGCGGAACTACCGCCAAGGGTTGAGTACTCAATAACCCCATTCGGCGAGAGATTTGTGCAGGTACTCGACCAGCTCGAAGCACTTCAGGAGGATATCGACGATGAGTCGAGCCGGTAATCGCCATCCTGATAGCCCGATTCGCCGGCGATTCGTTGGGCTGACACTTCGATCTCCCGCATTCACGGCCCGCTGGGCAAATGAGTGGAGCGGCGGAGGAGTCAGTTGATGAGATATCGCGCATGCATCCGACTTTTGTCCTGCGGACTTGCGCTGGCGTTAACCCTGTCGTCGACCTTCGCCGACGACGACGTTGAAACTTTCAACACCGAGTATCTCGCCTACGCCGGGCTGATGAAGGAATCAGAATACGAGAGCGCACTGCCGCACGCCCGGCGGGCCTACGACATTGGCCAGCAGCTGTTCACCGGGGATCACGACACGCTCTCGAAGCTGGCTTTTAACCTGGGCACTGTGCTGCTTAAGAGCGACGACAAGCCCGGTGCCAGGGTCGTGTTTCTTCAGGCTTTAGCGCATTTCGAGCAGGTGTTCGACGATGAGGCAATGGCGCTCGTCCCGACGCTAAGGGGCCTTGGCGAAACGACGCCGGGTTGGCCGTATGCCGATGAGAAAATTGGCTACTACCGTCGTGCCCAGGAGATCATGCGCGAGCATGGCGATACTGCCAGCGTTGCTTATGCGGCGATGCTGACGAAGGCGGCGGAAGACGTCCTGAAGTTCACGGCGGCCTCGGAGACAGAAACGTTCCTGCATGATGCCTACGATGCCAACGTCGACCTGCTCGGTGGTGAGCATTACACAACCGGCAGATCTGCCCTTATGCTCGGCACATATTATTTCAGCCGCCGCGACTACGAGAACGCGGAGACTTATCTCACGATTTCGCTAAACGCCATTGTCGGGACCTTCGCACGCCCGGCTCTGGAGGAATTCGCCATCAACGCCATGCTCTCAAGAATCTGTCTTGAGACCGGCAGATGGCGTGAGTCCCGAAAGTTTCGTCGGGAAGGTCGCAAAGTTGAGCCAATTCAAGCCACGGGAGATCCGAGCTTCTTCCATGCACCCTATCCGGATTATCCTGCCGAGGCGCTGAATGCCGGTATAGAAGGCCATGTTCGGGTCCGCTTCTTTGCTGACAGGGACGGCCTGATAGACGATATCGAGGTTATCGAGCTTGAGGGTCCAGAGTCTTTTGCCGACGCTGCTATAGCGGCCACGAAACAGAACGTGGTCTGGCCAGGAGAGGAAAACTGGGAGCGGAACGTTCGGGTTGAGGTCGAGGGAAACTACAGTTTCACGATCAACAAACAGAGCGCAACCACCGATGCTCAGAACGCCTCGGTCCACGCCGAATAATTGGTTTCCTGTCGACACTCTGCTTTCAAACGTCGTACTCACGTCGATCGTTTGACGATCGCGCGGCGTCAGGCCAGCGCCTCGGCCAGAAGATCAAACACCACCCTTAGCCGCCGGCTGGTACGCAGCTCCCGGTGGGCGACTAACCACAGCTCGATGGGAAAGGCATCGAACTGATCGGGCAATACTCGCTCAACGGCCGGCTCCGGATCGCCGATGTCTTCCGGCATGACGCCAATCGCGACGCCCTCTTTCACCAGCTCCCAGTGGACAAGGTGGTTGTTCGTGACGATGTTGAACTGTTCGATCTTGACCGGGACTCCCCGATCGTTGAGTCCGTCAACAAACTCCCGGCTGCGATCGAAGCCGAGAAACTGGGCTTGCGACAGATCGGCGAGTCGCCGGGGATTGCCCAGTGCGTCGAGGTAGCCGGGCGTCGCGTAAAGCCAGGCTTTCACCTCCTTGATCTTCTTGCCGATCAGATCGGCCTGGGTGGGCCGGTAGGCGCGAATCGCGATGTCGGCTTCGCGACGTTTCAGGTCGCTCGTTTCACTGGTGGCGACGATTTCGAGGTCGATTCCCGGGTGGGTCGCTCGCAGCTTCGCGATCACGGGCGGCAGAACGTAGGCGGCGGTGACCTCGGTCGCTGAAATGCTGACGAGACCCTCAAGAGCATCGGATCGGCCGGACGCCGCCAGCGACAGCCGATTGGCGGCTTCGCCCATGGCACGGGCATGCTCGAGCAGATCGAGGCCGTTCGGTGTCAATTCGAGGCCGCGGCCGGCCCGCTCGAAGAGTGCTACGCCAAGTTCTTTTTCAATGGCGGCGACCTGCCGGCCCAGGGTGGGTTGGGCCATGCCCAACGCGGTGGCTGCGCGGGACAGCGAGCCCTCCTCCGCCGTCACCAGGAAAGCCCGGGCTCGATTCCAGTCGAATCGGACGCTGCGCCAATCTATACGTTTTCGCATCTATCAAATGCCTTTTTAGCCATTTCTCGTGCGTTTTCGCATGCGTATCATGCCCACATTGACGACGAAACACCACGAGGTATCACCGTGACTGCCACTGCACTGTCTTCAAGCTTCTGGGACCGCAT
>CAZFVT010000007.1:5521-24083 GCA_964522355.1 uncultured Woeseiaceae bacterium
ATGCCGACAGCTTTCATGACACACGACAGCAAATTCTGGGACCGCATCGCCGACCGTTACGCGGCGAGACCGGTGCCCGATGAGGCAATTTACGAAGAGAAGCTCGCCATCACGCGACGCTACCTGAACGAGGACACCGCGCTCCTCGAAGTCGGCTGCGGAACCGGGACGACGGCGATCAAACATGCGCCGCACGTTGGCCACGTACACGCCACCGACATCTCGGCGCGAATGATTGAGATCGCCAACGAACGGGCCAGGGCGGCTGACGTCGACAACCTGACGTTCGAGCAGGCGTCTCTGGACGACCTGGAGCTGCCGGAGGCCTCGGTCGACGTCGTTCTCGCGCTGAGCCTTTTGCAACTGGTCGAGGACCGGGACAAGGCGATCGAGCAGATCCGGCGATGGCTGAAACCCGGCGGAGTCCTGGTGACGAGCACGGCCTGTCTTGGCGACAACATGGCGTGGTTTCGCTTTGTTGCACCGGTTGGCAAGGCCCTGGGGCTAATGCCGATGGTCAAGATCTTCAGCATGGACGATCTGCGACAAAGCCTCGGCGCCGCCGGCTTTGTTGAGGAACTGGACTGGCCAACGGCCGACGGCCGCACGCTGTTTGCGGTCTCTCGCAAGGCCGGGGACCCATAGGAGGAGAGAAATGAAACGCTACTCAATCCCGGCACTACTGCCATTGCTTCTGCTGGGACAGACCCTGGCATCGACCGAGAATCGGCTGAGCGACATCCAGGTCGTCTTGCAGAAGTACATCGATGGCACCGCCACCGGACAACCGGCGCTGGTCAGCGAGGCGTTCCTGCCGAGCCTGGAGGTGCAGTACCTCGGCGAGGGCGATCGCCTGTTGCGGCGAACGGGCCCGGACTACATCCGTCGTATCGAGCCCGGCAAAGTCGAGCCGCGCTTCGGGCGCATCGTCAGCATCGATGCGACGGAAAAATCGGCCATGGCTAAAGTCGAAATCGAGTGGCACGACCGCCTGTACACCGACTACATGCTGCTGCTGAAAGTGGAGGGACAGTGGCGAATTGCGAACAAGGTCGCGACCTGGATCAAGCGGTAAGGACCGCCGCAGGCGCTGAAACCGAAAGGCAAAAAAAACCCGCCGAAAGGCGGGTTTTTTCTTGCTGCTTACAGGCGCCCGAACTAGAAGAGCTCTTCGGCCGGAATCGGGAAGGCCCGATCAAAAACGATCGTATCGTCGATCTGCTGATCGCCGTCCTCATCGATCGTGACGGTCAGCGTGTTGCCACTCACGTCGATGTAGAGGTAGGGCGCGCCCTCGCCGGAAAAGTCGGTCAGCCCGATTCCGCCGTTAGGATCGAAGGTCTGGGTGGCAATCACCCACGAGGAATCGCCGACAAAGAAGTAGGTACCAAACTCCATACCGTCCGGCTCCACGTCGGAATCCGTATCTACTTCGGCGTGCACGTAAGATCCATCGGCCGAGAAGCTCAGGAGCAGCAGTTCGTTCTCGGTGCTGTCAGACACCCAGGTACCGACGATGCCGTCATTCGGCTGTAGTCCGAACAGAATGGTGTCGTCGATTAGGTTGTCGCCGTTTTCGTCAATCGAAGCAATGCCTACGCCCTCGACGACGTTGAAGTAAATGAAGGGCGCCACGTCACCGGCAACGAAGTCCGTCAGCCCCGTGTCGCCGTTACGATCGAAGATCTGGGTGGCGGTGACTCTCCCGGTCTCGGCATCGCGAGCATAGTTGCCCCACTCCATGCCGCTTTCCTCGTTGTTGTTGCCGGGCTCGTACTCAACGTGCACGTAGGTGCCGTCGTCAAAGAAGACGATGGCAAGCAGGTCGTTCTGTCCATCGTCAGCAACCCAGGTGCCAACGACCTCGGCATTGCCTGAGACCGGCAGGTTGCTTACGATCTCGTCGAGCTGGTCTTCGAAGTTGGCGATCGCCTCTTCAACATCGATGAGTGCGACGACAGGCTCCACCTGACCGGCATTCATGATCAGGGTCGAAACGGCGCTGGACTCCGCGAAGTCCGCGACGCTTTGATCGAACTCGACGCGGGTCGCAGCCTGCTTGGCAGCTTCGGTGATCGTGATGCCGTTATCAGGATTGCCATCCTCATCGAGCGTCTGCAGCAACCGGATAATGTTGACGACCTCCTGATCGGTGACGTCCGTGGTACCGACAAGGTTCAGCGGCGTAACAATGCCGGTGGCCGGCGTCGGCGGAAGCTCAAGATCGCCGATGAAGAAGGTCACGGTTTCACCGGGCAGGTAGTCGAACTCGCCGAGCGCGTTGGTGACGCCTTCCAGCGTCTCCGTGCGATAGCCAATGTTCGCAACCGGGCTATCGAGGAAAATGCCGGTCTGGGTTACGGGGGTGCCACCACCACCGCCTCCACCGCCAGCGCCTCCGCCCCCGGCACCGCCGCCGAGGTTGTCGATGCCATTGCCGTCGCCGCTGCCACCGCAGGCGGCCAGTGACAGGGCGAAAATGCAGCTTGTTGCTGCGCCCAGTGCTCTGAATTTAGTCGGTGCCATGATTGCTCCTTGGAAAACGATGCCCCATCGGCCCGCAGGCGGATGTCGATCCTGCGGCGCCGGGCCAGGTCAAAAATCGCTGTCAAAGTAGCGGTGCAGCGACACTCCCTTCACCGCGCTGGTTCACAGTTGCCGGCGCGCTGCGCCGTTTGTTTTCACAAACGGTACGTGGTTCACATATGGGCAAACGAGGACACTTGGAGAACCGGCTCATCGGCGCCGGACAACGGTTTGCGAAGGTCGGCATCCACTGCCACGCCCGCCCTGCAACGTGACGGATAGTCCTGACGCATGCGACCATGAGCGGTCTTGCGGTCAAGCGGCATGCCGCCGTCAACAGGTCGATGATCAGAGCGCGAATTTCCCACAGCGTAGCTGCGATGCTGGCATCGCTGGTCCTGGTGCTGTCGAACGCCCTCGCCGATGATGATGACGCGCAAAACGTTAAGGCCTTCAATACCGCTTATCTTGCGTACAAGGCTGACGCCGAAGCGGGCGACTACGAGTCAGCGGCGGACAACGCGGCGAAAGCGCTTGCCGAAGGGCTGCCGCTTTTCGGTAATCGAACCGAAGAGGTCCGCATGCTCACCTTTAACCTCGGACTCATGCTCTCCTTGTCGGGCGATGAGAAAGCGGGCTTCGACCGACTCGAAGACGCTGTCGCCCTGACCGAGCGGCTGCACGGCAAGAATGCCGAGCAGATGGTGCCCATCTACGAGCAGCTTGAACGTATCGCGGGGAACCTGGGCCGAAGTCGCGACCAAAGAGCCTATGCCAAACGCGAAGTGGCTCTGACGACTCGTTACTTCGGCCGGCGCAGCCCGGAGCTCGCTGATGCCGCGCTTCGAGCCGGGCTGGCCTACGAATCCGCCAACCCGAAGGAGGCCGCGAAGTACTTCGAACGCGCCTACTCGGCAGCGAGCACGGAGGCCGATCCCGACGGCAGGATCCGTCGACGAAGCGCCGCCGCGCTGGGTTCGATGGCCTATGAGACGGACGACCTCAAGGAAGCAGAAGCCTGGCTATTGCGGGCGATCGACGAACTGAGTCCTGACCGGCCCGAGATGGACGACGTAGAGTTTCGCACCCGCCGTCAGCTTGTCGGGCTGTTCGAAAGAACCGGGCGAGGCGACCTGGCCACGGAGCACTGCGTCGCCGTGGGCGTTTACCGGCCGGCGAAGGAAGCCGGCAGTATGCAGCTGCTCTATACCGGGGAAGGTCCGATGTACCCGGAAAACGCGATCCTGCGCAATCGAACCGGTACCGTGGTCACCCGGTTCAACATTGACGCGGACGGTCGGGTCCACGATCCGGAGCTGGTATCCGGCGGCCGTGAGTTTGGCGATTTCATGCTCGACCGGGTGATGGAGTTTCGGTTCGCACCGCAGGTGCTCGACGATCAGCCGGTGGTGACAGAAGGGTTCGAGTTTACGACGAACTTTGACATCGACTGAACCTGGCCCGCCGGCGCGGGGCCGTTTGCAAGCCTGGGTTATGATGTGGGTTACGCGCTCACTTGCCGAGTCGGTGGCTGGATCCTCACGGACCGGGTTGGATCAACAACGATGAATCTGGACTCTCTCAATCGATGGTTGACGCTTGCGGCGAACATTGGCGTGCTGATCGGTCTTTTGCTGCTGGTCGCCGAGCTGAACCAGAACTCGGATCTGATGAGGGCTCAGATTTTCAATGAACGCGCCGCTCAGGGCATCGAACAGTTCATGGTCATCGCAGACTCCCGTGAACTGAGCGAGATCATGTCAACGCTCGACAACGGGAACTGGCCCGAAGACGTGTCGAGCTTCACCAGTCTTACGCCCTCGCAGCAGTCTCAGTATCGCTGGTATCTGCGCGCAGAACGGTTTCGTATCGAGAATCTCCTGTATCAACAGTTGATGGGCATCCTGGAACTGGATAGCGGGCCATTGCGCTCAGCCCACGGCATCATCACGAGGCACGAAATCGTCAACGGCGCCGGCGGCGTTCCACGTCTGAGAAATCTGATAGAGGACGTTGAAGAGTTGCACTTGGAAGCCGGACTTTGACCATTCGTAAGCCAGCAAAATCGGGGGGGCAGGCATGAGAATTAAGCTAAACGGAATCTTTGTCGATGACCAGCAGAAGGCCGTCGACTTCTATACGGAAACACTAGGCTTCATCAAGACCCAGGACATCCCCGCCGGGGAGTATCGCTGGATACAGCTGGCCTCTCCGGAGGGAGGCGATGCGGAGCTGACCCTGGAGCCCAACGTCAACCCGGCCGCGAAGACCTATCAGGCGTCGTTGTTCGAACAGGGCATCCCGGCGACCGCTTTCGAAGTCGACGACGTTACGGCCGAGTTCGAGAAGCTCGCGGCGCTCGGCGTGGAGTTCACGACCGAACCGATGGATGCCGGCGGCGTCATGATTGCTACCTTCAACGACACCTGCGGCAACCTGATTCAGCTCTACGAAGCGCCGGCCGTCTGAACCGGGGGAGAGAATCATGGCGGAATACATCGACGGATTTGCGGTTCCCATCCCTCGAGAACATGTCGAGAACTACCGACGAGTCGTTGAGGCGGTGGCCGAGATCTGGAAGGAACACGGCGCGCTCGACTATCGCGAGTTTCTCGGCGACGACATGGCCCTGGAAGGCACCGGATCATTCGTCAGCATGCTGGGCGCCAGGGATGATGAAGTGGTGAGCTTCGGCTGGGTCGCCTTCGAATCGCGTGAAGCGCGCGACCGGGTCAACGAAAAGGTTGCCAGCGACCCGCGCATGGAGGCGCTGATGGGTGATACAGAGACCGGGTTTGATCCAGGGCGTATGGCATACGCCGGCTTCAAGGCGTTCGTGAAGTAGCGCCGGAACTCGCTAGAACTGAATCGTAAAGATCGTTGCCGGCTGGGTGGTCTCGCGCTGCGGGATCGCCATCTGTTCCTCGAGCTCCGGCGGGCCGTCAATCTCGGGGTTGTAGCCCAGGCGAATGCGCTGATCCTGCTCATCGGCAATCGCCGCAAGTCGCGCCAGCTCTGCCTGATCTTCCCGGGACTGGTAAAGCTCGCGAAGCAGGCGCGCACGCTCGGGGTCGTCAAACTCAATGCGCCGGCGCGCTCCCGGTCGTGGAGCCACGACGACAATTTCCTCGACCGGACCGGCATCTTCTTCGGTCGTCTCGGCAGCGGCGGTCGTGCTGTCGTTCAACGGCATGATCTCGGCTACGGTTTCGCCGTCGTCAGCGGCTTCTGCGGCCGCTTCGGGTACGAAGTCCTCAATCTCCTGTGACCACGCGGGCACTGCCATCAGCACTGCCAGCAGGCAGGCGGGAAGCAGTCTTCGGAAGTCGCGGAAGTTTGGCATCGTCTATTTTTTCGCCTGTTCCGACCAGACCATGGTTTCGAACCAGTAGCGCCGGGTTGCTATCAGCCAGCGATCAGTCTGGTGAGCGGTTACCCAGGCGTCAAGGAAATTCAGGAGCTGCTGCTCGCCCCGCTTGACGGCCAGCGCCTCGGCGGAAGCCATGAGCGGTGCCGGCAGCGGCACGTAAACCTTGTTCGGATGCTGAATCTCGAGGAAGTTCACCTCCGGCTCGGTGGCAAGGTAGGCATGTGCCCGGTTCGACAGGAGCAGCTCCTCGGCCTCTTCGGCGGTACCGGCAATACGCAGGCTCGCCTCCGGCAGGAAATTCCGGCTTACATCCAGCGCCATGGTGTCGGCGACGGCAACAACGATGACCCGTTCATCGTCCAGCTGGTCCAGACGCTCCACGTCGCGGGCCTTCTCCTTGTTGACGGCGATGTTGATGCCGGTCGTGGCCAGCGGGCGCGAGAAGTTCACCTGCAGCGCGCGGCGTGGCGTGACCGACATGCCGCCGGCGATCACATCAATCTCGCCCTGCTGAAGAGCCGGGATGATGTCGTTCCACTTGTAGACCTTGAATTCCGGGCGCACGCCCATGTCGGCCGCAATCTTGCGCGCGACGTCGACTTCGAAGCCCATCAGGTCACCCGACTGGGTCTTCATGGTCCAGGGTGCAAACTCGGAAACGCCGAAGCGTATGACCCGCTTGTCCGTAATTTCGTCTAGGGCGTCCGCGGCAGCGAAGCTCGAGCCAAGCAGGAGTGCAAAGGCGAACAGGGCGGATCGAATAGTCAGGCGTTGCATCAGTAGTCTCATTGGGCTGGTTGGATCAGGAATTCCTGGATTCGGCCCGCCATTGTCGACAAGCGGCCGCTTCCTGTCCAATAGACCGCGGAATGCGGCGGCGGGTTCACTCAAACAGGCCCGAGATGGCGAGCTGACGCGCGATAATGTCCAGCTCGTTGCTGCTGCCGTTGGAGTCCAGGGTGCCGAAAAACGCGATGACCAGGTCGCGTTCCGGGGACACGTATAGCCCCTGACCGCCATAGCCGCCTTTGTAGAAGTCACCATCGTCCATCACCCAGTCCCACTGGAAGCTCGATGCGAATACCGGCTCCCCGTTGACGAGACGGGGATCGTCATAGTCCCTGTCCGTGTTGAGAATTTCGGGTCGGCCGCCGTTCTGGATGTTGTCGATCAGGGCGTCAGAGACGACCGGCTCACTCAATATGCGCCCGGTCGGTGTGAACAGCAGACCGAATCGCGCCAGGTCGCGTAAGGTGGAACTCATCCCGGATGCCGCGACGGGAACGCCTCGCCGCGGCGCGACCAGCAGCGCATCGGACTCCGCGCCAATCTGCTGCCAGATTTCTGACTCGATGACCGTGGCGTAGGTCTGCCCGGTGACCCGCTCTACCAGCCAGCGCAGCAGGAAGGTGTTGACCGAGGTGTATTCGTAGGCCTCGCCGGCGGGTCGCCGGGACGCCAGGGCGGCAACCCAGGCGTGGATATCCTCGGGCGTTTCCTCAGTGGGCGGCAGCCAGCCCAGCCCGGCCTCGAATTGGTAGTAGCACAGCGCCGGATCGTCATAGACGCCGGGCAGAGCCTGGCGACAGTCAATGCCTGAAGCCATGTCCAGCACGTTCAGTACGGAGACGCCCTCCCAGCCGCTGCCCTTGAGCTCCGTCAGGTAGCTGTCGATAGACTCGTTGATGTTGATCTGGCCCCGATCAGCCAGCACGCCAACCAGGGTCGAGGCGATCGTCTTGGAGACCGACATATACAGGTGCTTGTCATGCGGGTGCATGCGCGGGTACTGCTCAAAAACGATACGACCCTGGTGCAGGACGATCATGCCGTCGACGGTTGGCTGATTCAGGTAGTCCTCAAGGAACAGCTCACCGGCGGACGTCTGGGTGATGAACGTCGCTACGTCCTGCCGCACAGAGGGCGAGAGTTGCCGAATCGGGCCGTCGCGATCAATGACGGAGTGCGGCCAGAACTCCGCCATGTTGAGAAACACGTAGTGGGTCAGCGGCCCGCCGTCGTCCCAGTTGGCGATGGTCCACTGATTGCGGAAGCCGTTGGCGACGGCCAGTGACGGGCCGGCGTAGTCCTGCGCCAGGACTGCCGGGGCGATACCTGCCAGCATCAGGATGGCCGCCAGTTTGCGCATGCTTGTTTTCTCCTGGGCAGAGCCTGCCATTAAGGCATGGCCCGGCGAATGCCGATCTCATCGAGCAGCACGACCGCGCTCGGCATCTGGTCGAAGCGCAGCCGGATAGCACCGATGTCGGCCACCGAACCGTCGCCGGTCAGCGCCGTCAGCGGGATATCGAGCACCTGCAGTACAGGCTCCCAGCTGTCGTTGTAACGCCGATCGTTCTCGCCCTTGTGCTTAAGGTACTGAACCTCGAGCGGCGGTGCGAGCACGGCGTAATCGGCGCTGTCGGCGGCGAGCACGCGGCCGGTGGTGTGCAGCGCTTCGACGCTCACCCGCGGGGAGGCACGCTCCGTGCTGTCATCCGAATCGGCCTCTTCCTCATCGCCGTCATCCGGCGGTGATTCCGTGGAGGCGGAGATCGACAGGGTAAAGACCGTTTCCGCCGCCTCGACGCCCGACCAGTAGGTCCTCGGTACCGTCAGCGTGTAGGCAGGATTGTCGGTTTCAGACCAGCCGAGTACGACGGCATTGCTGCCCTGCGGTCGCTCGTCGCGGTGGGTCAGCGCCTCCTCGCGCCAGAGACTGAAACCCTCGGTGCTTATCGTCGAGCCGTCGACGCTCCCGGTCAGCACGTCGAGATCATCGTCGAAGTTCGCCAGCGCCCGGAACGTGGAGTCGGTGAACTGCTGGACGTAAGGATGATCGGGCAACCAGTCGGATCCGGTTCTCGGGTCCTGGAACAGCGCCAGGTATCTCGATTCCTGCTTCAGGGTGACGTCGAGAAACGCCGAGATATAGGCGGCCGCCACCTGTCGCTGGTCCTCGGGGGGAATAATCGGTGCGGTGTTCAGGAGCCAGGCCTGCGGCGGACCGTAGTCCTCGCGGCCCCAGGTTGAGTTGAACTGACCGTGGTTTGCGCCGTGCAGGTAGATGCCGGCCTTGAAGTGGTAGTCCTCGCCGTCGAGGTGGATGCGGTTGTACTGGCGCAGGCCATGGAAGGCCGGCTCATCGCTGTCGTAACTGCCCTGCAGGGCCAGGAAGCTGACGTTGTCGAGCTCGACGCGACGATGATAGCGCTGGTCGACCTGCGCAATCGCCACCAGCGAGCGAATCGAAAACCCGTAGTCGAAGGCCAGGGTAGCGTCATCCGGGTAGTGGGCCAGGTCGTTGTAAGCGTAGGCAATGGATACCGCTTCGCCGCCTCTCGAGTGGCCGATCAGCGAGATGTTGTCGAGATCAACTTTGCCGGCGAAGCGGTGGTCCGGGCTTAAGTTCCAGTCGCGCCACAGCGCCAGGTGCTCGAGCAGGAACCATGCTCGCGCCGGCATTTCCCTGCCGCGAAAGTCGCCCGACCAGCTGCCGTTGATGAAATTCTCGTCCACCGACACGGCGATATAGCCGCGGCTTGCCAGTAGTTCGCCGAGGTAGGCGTAGCCCGCGTCGGAGTAGTCTTCCATGCCGTGATTGCCGTGCACGATCAGCACCAGCGGGAAAGGACCCTCGCCGTCCGGCGCCCACACGAGTCCGTTCAGCGGTGCGTCTTCCAGCCCGAAGCCCCAGAAGCGCTCACGCATGCTCGCCTTCAGTCCCTTCCACTCCGGCAGGATCGCGGTGGCATCGACGGTTCGTGACTCGAGGTCACGCTCGCTGCCGAATTCCGGGCGGCGCAGGTTGTCGCCGGCACCGTAGCTCATGGACAGGACGGTGTACGGGCCGCTGGCTGTCGGGTCGGGCAACGTAGCTACACCACCGGGCTCGAAATTGGTGAACGCCGTTTCGTAAGGATCCGATCCGTCACTGAGCAAGCCGACGACGAGCACAACGGCGGTGATGACCGTCACTCCGGCACAGGCGCCGACGACGCCACGCTGCCGAACGGTTAGGCTTTCGTATCTGCGGCCGATCAGCAGGCTGATCCAGCCTGCGAGGAAACCGGCGGCAAGCACCAGGACCAGGATCGAGCTGAGGTCGAGGCCTGTTGGCCAGCTCAGCGGCCAGCTCCAGTCGTCTGGCGCAAGCACGGTACGAAGGATCTCTGCCGGGGAGAACTCGAGTAGGAGCATCGCAGCGAGGCAGGCGGCAAGCAGCAGGCTCCAGAAGGTCGCGGGCATCAGCCCGGCCAGTCTTGCTGCCAGCTTCACGACGACGAGGGCAAAGGCAATCGCAACGGCCCCGGCCAATGCTCCGCCCAGGAACTCGACGGCATTACCGGCGCCGGTGTCGAGCAACGACCCGTTGATCCCTGACAGCACAATGACCCCGCCCAGCGCGACGACGCCGAAGGCACGGGCAAAAAGCGTGAGGGCGCTGCGGTCCGGAGAGGGTGGTCGTTCGCCCGTTTGTTGTTCTTCTGTCATGAACGCGTTCCCCTGACCGCGATCCTATCACCCCACGGGAGATTGGCCGCCGTCTCCCTCACAGGTCGAGGACGGATCGCGTAATTCGGGGGGTTGGTTGCTCGGCGCGGTCCGGTGCTGGTCAGGCGTAGCCGCCGAGGAGGTTCTTCAGATCGCCCAGCAGATTACGAATCGTGCCGGAGGCCAACGCAAAGCCGGCATCGAAGCGCGCGATGGGGTCGTGCTCGTCGTCCGTGTCGTCGTCGGCGCCAACAAACTTGAGCTTGGTCACGACGCCTTCTTCATCCAGCACGCAGCTCAGGATGTTGTCGTAAACGAGCGCAACGTGGGTCAGGCGCATGCCCTGGGCCACATGGTTGCGGATTGAAGTCGTCTCGAGGTCAAAGTCCGTCCAACGGACCCGGGATCGCGGCTCAGCGGCATCCTGCATGCGGCATTCGCGCCCGAGCATGAACTGGCCCGGCGCATCGCCCAAGAAGATCCGCCGCAGCAGCGTTTCAACCGGCTGCTGAAAGCCGAGCGGGTGCACCTTGATGTCGCCGAACGCCGCCTTCAGGCGGCGCAGGAAGCGATCGGCATTCGGTTCGCCGGCTGAATCGATCACCAGGATCTTCTCCTTGATGTCGACGTAGCCGCCGATGTGATCAGACTTGAGCAGTGCGCGGGTCATGAGCTCATCGCGGGTTTCGGCTTTCAAACGCCGTTTTTCGCGCGCGTTCGGTTCCTCGCCCATGCGCTGACGGTAGTCGTCGATGCGCAAGGCCAGCTCTTCAGCAATCGCTGCGGCGGGCAGCACGCGCGACTGGCTTCTGAGGCGCATAAGGTCGGCGCCGTTCAGGCGTCGTGAATAGGAATCCCCCGCATCCGGATAAACCGGCACGAAACCGGAGCTGCGCTCGGTCAGCGGCCCGCAGGGCTCGAAGCCGGCGGTCGAAAGGTTGGCTGACAGTTCTTCTTCGGTGGCCGGCCAGGGACTCTCCAGCCGGTAAAAGCGCAGGTTTCGGAACATCGTTTTCTCGTCGGTGGGCGGCCGGCGAGTATCCGGATTTAGGCAGGGTTTGTCACGGTTGCTTTTGTGATCAGTACCAGACGCTCTGCCGTGGCTAGGAATTCATCGCCCGTGCCAGTTTTCGCTTGGCCGCCGAGACGTCTGCCTTTGTCGCGTCAGCATCTTTCTCCAGCGTACGCAGCGCGGACAATGTCTCTTCTACGTCCGTGCCTTTAAGCCATTCGCCGATCGTCGGTACCTGGTCGACGTTGTCGCTCACGATTCCCGATGGCTTGCCCTCGCGGATGCCAAGGCGATGTTTGCAGGCGTTGCCGTGCGCCCCGGCCGGACAGTTGCAGATGGCCGTCAGGCTATCGCCGTCTTTAATGAAGATGACTTCATAAGGCTCCCGGGCCGAGCCCTTCACGTGGAATATCAGTTCCTGCATGCCGTCATTGCCCGCGCGGTGCTAGAGGGATCAGGCTAACCCAGATTCGCGATGCCGGCACCCTGGCCTGCCGGTGGGGTCGCGCCGCCGATTTAGCTATAGTGTGCCGCTACCTGACCGGTTGGGGGGAACCGATGCTCGAATTCGAAACGGCGCACAGTATTGTCCAGCGGCACGCGGAGGCCACGCCGGATCGGCTGTTCCTCTCGCAACCCCTCGACGGGGAGGTTCGCGACTGGACCTATGCCGAGGCCATGAGCGACGCGGCCCGCCTGGCAAACGGTCTTCTGCAGTCGGGACTTCAGCCGGGTGACAGAGTCGCGCTGTTATCGAAGAACTGCGCCGAGTGGATCATCTCGGATCTCGCCATCGCCATGGCTGGCCTGATCTCAGTGCCGATCTATCCGACCGCCGGTCACGACACGATCACCTACGTCATGCAGCACAGCGAGGCGAAGGCCATCATCATCGGTCGCCTCGAAGACCCCTCCGTCGTCGAAAACGCGTTTACCTCCGACGTTCGAACCATCGGCATGCGCTACCCGACGGTGGGGTGTGGGCTGAGCTTCCGGGACCTGATCGACGCCAACGGGCCGCTTGGTGAGGTAAACGACCCGGCGCCGGACGAGACAATGACGATCCTCTATACGTCTGGCAGCACCGGTAAGCCGAAGGGTGTCGTCCTGACCTACTCGGCCTATCACTATGCCTGCGCGGCCTGCGTCGAGGTTTATCGCATCAGCGACAAGGATCGCATCCTCTCCTACCTGCCGCTCGCGCATATCACTGAGCGTGCCGCCTCCGTTGGGCCTGCGCTCTACTCCGCCACACCGATGTATTTCGTCGACAAGCTCGATACCTTTGTTGCGGACCTGAAGCGCGCCCGGGTGACGATGTTCATCTCCGTGCCGCGCCTCTGGGTACAGTTCCAGGCCGGTGTGCATCGCAAGATGCCGGCGAAGAAGCTTTCCCTGCTGTTGAAGATTCCCTTCCTTGGCAAGAGCGTGGCGAAGAAGATTCGCGAAGAGCTCGGCTTTGGTGACTGCTATCAATTCGGCTCGGGCAGCGCACCGATCTCGCCGGCGACCCTGCGCTGGTACGAACGCATCGGCATTCCGATCAGCGAAGGCTGGGGCATGAGCGAGACCACCGGGCTTGCCTGCACGAACCTGCCGTTTCGCAGCGCCGCGGTCGGTTCTATCGGCCGTCCGCTACCGGGCACAGAGATGAAGATCTCCGAGGAAGGCGAGATCCTGATTCGCTCGCCGGGCCTCATGAAGGAGTATCACAAGATGCCGGAGCTCTCGGCCGAGGTCTTCACCGAGGACGGCTTTTTCCACACCGGCGATAAGGGTGAATGGGACAAGCGCCTCGAGGCCTTCCGCATCACCGGTCGGGTGAAAGACCAGTTCAAGTCGGCCAAGGGCAAGTACGTGTCACCGGTTCCGATCGAGGGCAAGCTCGGCGGCAATCCGCTTATCGAACAGGTCTGCGTGATGGGCACGGGGCTGCGTGCACCGGTCGCCGTCGTCGTGCCGTCAATATCGTCGAGCGGCGAGTCGGAGAAAGTGATTCACGACAGCCTGCTGGCTACTCTGGAATCTGTGAATTCGACGCTTGAAGGCCACGAGAAACTCTCGCACCTGGTGCTCGTTAAGGAGGCATGGACCATCGAGAACGAACTCTTGACGCCGACCATGAAGATCAAACGCGATCAGCTCGAAGAGAAGTACGCGAAGGACATCGCGGATCTGGGCAGCGACCCGGTCGTGTGGCTGGATAAGTAGCCTCGAGGGGGAGCTTGTTCAGGGAGCACGCGTCGCTGCGTCCACTTCCTCCACCATCCTTCGAACCTCGGCGTTGTATTCCGGACGTCGGCTGTTCCCCTCGGACAGCATGAATTCCCGGTACATGGAGCCGGTATAAAGATTCCGCTTGATCTCTTCGCGGACGGCGAGCCAGTGCTCTTCCGGCAGAAAGCCTGCCTGGTATTGGTAGAAGGAGTTGTCGCCGAGAACCGCCATCGCACTCATCGCCTGCTGTGCGGCGACTAACTCCAGCGCCGTCACCGGTCCCTCTGTTCCCGGCAGATTGACGCTTGCTTCCGGGTCCATTCCGCGCGACTTGATCATGGCGCGCTGGGCATTCTCGTTGGCTGCCAACGCGTGCATCGCCTCAGCGTACATGGCCGAACGCTCCTGGAACGCGCCAGCCATCGCGATCGCGCGATCCTGCTGAAGCTGCAGACCGACGAAAACGAGCGACGCGATGACACCGAAGATACCGATAACTTCCAGCCAGTCGCGCAGATTTTTGAGACTCACAAGGCCTTCTCCACAGACGGGGGCTACACGAGATAGCGCCGATCGATCTGATCCAGTGACGTCACGCCGCACTGGCGCATGACGATCTCGAGTTCACGGGTCAACAAGTCGATCGTCGTCTCCACACCCTCCTGGCCGAACGCCGCCAGCCCCCATAGGTAAGGCCGGCCGATAGCAATCGCATCCGCGCCAATAGCCAGCGCTTTGAAGATGTCCGTGCCGCGGCGAAAGCCGCTGTCGCAGATCACCGGGATGCGGCCGTCCACCGCGTCGACCACCTCCGGCAGGCTTTCAATCGTGCTGCGACCGCTGTCCTCGGTGCGTCCGCCGTGGTTGGACACGACGATGCCGTCGGCACCGTGCTCGATGGCGAGTTCGGCGTCTTCGGCCGTGACGACGCCTTTGAGCACGAGCTTCATCGAGATCGCATCGCGCAGGCGATCTATGTAGTCCCAGTCGAGGTTATAGCGCCGCAGGCTCTCGCCCAGGACCATGGGCTTCGGCGGCAGGCTGCCCGGACCGTCGCCGTGGCAGACCTGGCACTCGGGGTTCTCGCTGCGATTCTGGCGACGGGTCGTATCGCGGTTGCTGATCGGGTTGTCGATGGTGACGGCCAGCACTGGCGAGCCGGACGCCTCGGCCCGTTTGACCCGCGCGATGCTGGTCTCGACTTCGGGGCTGGCGTAGAGCTGGAACCAGGCGGGCCGATCGCCGATGGCGTTAACGTCTTCGATGGACGTTGACGACACGGTGGAGAGCATCATCTCGACCTGCCGGCTAACCGCCGCGCGTCGCGTCGCCAGCTCACCGTCCGGGTGAAAGCCGCGCTGCGAACCGCAGGGCGCGATCATGATCGGCACCGGGTAGCAACGGCCGAAGAGCTCAAGCGACGTATCCACCGTGCTGGTATTGACCAGCCGCCGAACCCGAAGCCTGAACTGGCGGAATCCGTCGCGATTGGCCTGCAGGGTGCCGCCGTCGTCGGAGCCCGTCGCCATGTACGCGTAGTGCGACGGCCGCATGACCGTCTTCGCTACCTCGTGCAGGTCGAATACGTTGACCGCGTCTTTGGCACGCGTGACTGCCTGCGGCCCGTACAGGTCGGCGATACCCTGGGCGAGACCAGGTTGGGCGGCGAGGAGCGCCGGACTCGTGGCGAGATATTGCAGAAACCGTCGCCGCGATCCGTCCATTGACCGATCCTCAGTTCCCTCGCTTACCGGTTTCTTCATACCAGGTGCCGCCGACTGATCTGGTTGACTGACGTTGTGCCCATCTGCCGCATGATGATCTCCAGTTCACGCGTCAGGAGATCGATGACCGTCTCTACGCCCTCCTGGCCGAACGCGGCAAGCCCCCATAGATAGGGGCGGCCAATGGCAATAGCGTCTGCGCCGATCGCCAGCGCCTTGAAGATATCGGTGCCGCGCCGAAAGCCGCTGTCGCAGATCACCGGAATCCGCCCGTCAACGCTGTCGACCACTTCCGGCAGGCACTCGATCGTGCTGCGGCCGCTTATCTCGGAACGACCACCGTGGTTGGAGACGATGGCCGCATCGGCGCCGTGACGGACCGCCAGCTCGGCATCCTCACCGCCGACAATGCCCTTGATGATCAGCTTCATGTCGATGTCCCGCTTCAGGCGCTCGACCCAGGCCCAGTCGAGATGCGAGGTCTGAATGCCGTGGCTGCCCATCATCGGTTTTGGCGGCAGGCTGCCCGTTTGCGGGTCATGGCAGACCTGGCATTCCGCGGTGCTGTCGCGCCGCAGCCGAATCTGCGCTTCGCGATTGCTGTCCGGGAGATCGACGGTCAGGACCAGCGCTTCCGAGCCCGCCGCCTCGGCGCGTTTCGCGCGCGCCAGGCTGACGTCGTACTCGGGGCTGGTATAGAGCTGGAACCAGGCCGGCTGTGCACCGATGGCGTTGATATCTTCAATCGAAGTCGACGAAACCGAGGACAGCATCATTTGTAACTGCCGGCTTTCGGCCGCACGCTTCACGGCTGGTTCTCCGTCCGGGTGAAAGCCCTTCTGGGAACCGCAGGGGGCAATCAGGATTGGCACGGGATAGCGCCGGCCGAAGATCTCGATGTTCGTATTGATGCTGCTGGTATCGGTCAGCCGCCTCACCCTGAGGCGAACCTGGCGAAAGCCGTCGCGATTGACCTGCAGCATCTCGCCGTTCTCGGTGCCCATCGCCATGTAGGTGTAGTGGGCCGGTGTCATCACGGATTTCGCAACCTCGTGAAAATCGAACACGTTGACTGCGTCGGCGGCGCGGGCGATACGCTGCGGCGCATAGAGATTTGCGGATACCTGGGAAAAGGCACTCGGGCAGGCGAGTAGAGCCGGGCTGGCGGCCAGAAATTTCAGGAACTCGCGCCGCGAGCCGTTGCTGTCATCGTTCAACGAGATGTCCCCCTCTCTCGATAGTACCGGCGCGCCGATTGTGAGTTCGCAGGCGCCGCCGCTCCGTTGAGGGTAACAGGACTTTGACGGCCTTTGCCGGGTTCGCTCAAAAGCATCGACGCTGATCGGGAACGTCGATAGAGCCGGACTCCGGCGCCAGGACGACGCCCGAGCGGCACCGGCCGACAGTCGCGGGTCAGAATGCCCCGAACCGGGTGCTTAGTCGCCGATCAGTGGGCCTGCATCTCGGCGACGACCGTCGATGCCCAGGTGCGGTAAACCTCGCGCTCATCGGCACGGTTCGTAGCCGAACTCTCGAGACCGAAATCCGGAATGTCGCCAACTGTCTGCACGTTGAACAGCCTTCCAATGAGGCTGGTGTCACTGGCATCGTAAATTTCAAGAATGAGGGTCATCTTGCCATTGGAGTCGCTGTCCAGGTTTTGCACGAGCGTGTCACCGGTGGTGTTTACGGAAGCAAGCGACACGTCGATGATGGCTGGCCGCATGATGAGCTTGGACGCCGCCTCCGACTGAACTTCCTGATAGGTCCGCGCACCGAAGAATTCGCCGCCGAAAACCTCCCAGAAATCGTCGGCAACCCGGGTCTTGATCTCCTCGAGATCTTTTTCCCGGAGCCGTCGTGAACGCATGGCCTGCCGGTTGTAGTTATTGACCCAGGTCTCGTCGACCGCGACGTAGGCCGCCAGCAATTCAGCGTTCTTGAACTCGGACAAGGTCACGCCGGGCCGAACGTAGAACGCGCCGGCGTCAGTTGAGCTTACGAGCTGCAGGCCCTCCTCGGACATCTGCGGGCGCTCGTCCTGAGCGAATGCGATACCGGAAAGGATAAGAGTGGATGTGATGAGCGCGAAACCGCGCAGCGCTTTGTGGAAGCTGATCATGTCGCTTTCCCCCCGAAGAAAGTGATGACTATGATGACCTGAATTCTACACCGGGAGTTCCCGTGACAGCCGGTCCGCGAACCCGAGTGTTACGGGCCGCAACGACAGCACCGCAGACTCATGCCGCCGGCGGCGCGTACTTCGTCAGGTTAATGCCATCCACCGCTGCGGTGTACTCATCGATACTCGGCGTGCGGCCGAGAATCGTCGACAGCACCACGACCGGTGTCGACGCCAGCAGGGACTCGCCCTTTTTCTCATCGGAGTCTTCCACGACGCGGCCTTGGAAAAGGCGCGTTGAGGTGGCCATGACCGTATCGCCCTTTTCCGCCTTCTCCTGGTTGCCCATGCAGAGGTTGCAGCCGGGGCGCTCGAGGTACAGCGTGTTGTCGTAGCTGGTGCGGGCGGTGTTCTTCGGCGCGTCGTCATCGAACTCGAAGCCGGCGTACTTGCGCAGGACTTCCCAGTCCCCTTCTTCCTTCAGCTCATCAACGATGTTGTAGGTGGGAGGTGCTACGACCAGCGGCGCCTTGAACTCGATCTTGCCGTCGTCCTTCTCCAGGTTCTTGAGCATCTGGGCGATGATCTTCATGTCACCCTTGTGCACCATGCAGGAACCGACGAAACCGAGGTCCACCTTTTTGTCGCCACCGTAGTAGGAGATCGGGCGGATGGTGTCATGGGTGTAGCGCTTGGAGACGTCGTCGTTGTTGACGTCGGGGTCCGCGATCATCGGCTCCGAGATCTGGTCGAGGTCGACAACGAACTCGGCCGAGTACTTCGCGTTGTCGTCCGGGTTCAGCGGCGGGCGTTCGCCAGAACGAATCTCGGCGATGCGTTGATCGGCCTTGTCGAGCAGGCCTTGCAGAACCTGCTTCTCGTTGTCCATGCCCTTGTCGATCATCACCTGGATGCGGCTCTTCGCAATCTCCAGCGATTCGATCAGCGTGTCTCCGTCCGAGATGCAGATGGAGGCCTTGGCTTTCATCTCGGCGGTCCAGTCGGTGAAGGTAAAGGCCTGATCGGCGAGCAGGGTGCCAATGTGCACCTCTATGATCTTGCCCTGGAAGACGTTCTCGCCGAACTCCTTCAGCATC
>CAZFVT010000008.1:0-7888 GCA_964522355.1 uncultured Woeseiaceae bacterium
CTGAAATTGTCGGCGGAGCATTCTGTGGAGCGTCCACCGAAACAGTTATCGCGAACGGCCCAAGGGAGCTTTGCAATTCACCGTCGCTGACAGTTATCAGCAGGGCGGAGAATACGCCGGCATCGGAAACGTCGGGCACGCCCTGAATTCTGCCGTCGCTCGCTCGAATCGAAAGCCATCCCGGCAGGTTGCTGGCGTTAAAGGTGATTGCATCGCCATCGGCGTCCGATGCAGTCGGCGTGAACGAGTAGAGCGCGCCAACTTGTACCGACGTCGGCGGCTGGCCTGAAATCGTCGGCGCAACATTCTGCCCAGGCTCCGGATCTACTTCACCGTTTCGAACCACGCTGTTAACGGATTCTAGTACCGCTGCGTCTCCGTTCGCGATCAAATTCAGGGCGCCGTCCAGAGAGTCCCAATAGCCCGGAGGCAGCAGCGCACGTACCAGGGATGCATCGAGACCCGCCGTGAAGCCAAGTGACGAGAGCAGCAACGATTCAATCCGCTGATCGTTCGTTACGCGTAGTGCTGCCGCCAGCCCAACCTGGGCTTGATAGTTCATCTCAGCAGTGGACGTTAGCTCGCCCAGCCGCTGTGCGCCGGAGTCCGTGACCACGTTTATCGCATCCGTCATCAAGACATTACCGAGCTGGCCGTTAACCCGCAATTCATTGGACAAGGTCTCAAGCGCGACTTGCGCTGCGACGACATTTGCAATCGCTGCCAGTCTGGCGTCTGTGCCAACCGCACCTCGACCGTCCAGCACGCCATCAACCAGGTCCGCGGCAATGGCCCGTACTACCTGGTCACCACTGACGATGGCACCTCCAATTAGCATCCAGTCCCGGGTCCGACGTACCAGCTCGCCAAGTGCCTCCGATGCGCGGACCATCTCGGCAACGTTGTTGCGATCGATGGCTACCGACATACTGTTGTCCTGTAAGAGCGTGGATAAGCCGAAGTTGAGCTGGGAAGCGACGATATTTCCGGCCAGGATCAGATTTTCGCCCGTAGCCCCACCAGGCATTAGGGACGCTGCCTCGATAGCCAGAGTCGAGTGCGGATTGACGTTGGAAATCGCACTTGACGACGGTGCCAAGACGACACCGAGCAGACGGAAGTCCGGAGGAAGGTTGGTCACGAGATCGGTGCCGTCTTCCGCTTCTATGCGCAACGGAAAATCGGCGGCCTGTGCGTCTACACTCACACTATAGGCGGCCCGGACATCGCTCTCGAATTCAGCGAGTACGTTTCCGTTTCGCGTCAGCACCTGCATGGATGCACCAACAATCGGACCGTCTCCGACGCTCCCGCTTATCGACACTTGCTCCATGCCCGGCCCCGAGGGTTCGGGAATTACATCACCACCCGTGAGACAACCAGACAGCGCAATCGCCGCCGAAACGGAACCCAGAATCAATCGAAGCGAACGCCCCGCCCTGGCAATACTTTCCATGTACGTACTCCTGCCATCCCGGCACGGTCAAACCTGCCACTGCGACATCGAGAAGATTGGAATTGACGCACGGCGCGATCGCGCCGACCAATTGAACCCAGGAGACTTTCGCGCCCAAGCGAAGCATCGTGGGTATATTCTGGCAACCCCGCTATCGTAGACGTAACGTCGTTAGACCGGTGGCTTTGCGTCCCAACCTTTCGATTGGTTTGCCGTTTTCAGCTAATTGTTTTGCAGATCAAAGAAACGAATCAAATCTTGAACTGCAGTCACAATGTCACCCTAACACCTTTCTTTAGAAAAAAAACCTGTCGCAAAATCGAGACTCCTTGTCGCGATTCGACGACAGTGAATATGTATGATTCGCGATTTCAGTTTGAGGTGAGGTTACCGGTATGGATGACTTGCAAGCCGCGGGAGAGCTCGTAGAGACTCAGGATCAAGGCCACCTGGGTCAACTCAGCCGGTAACCGGTTGCAGTCAAGTTTCGAAGCGCACCGCGTTGGATGCATGCTGTTCGATACGGAATCATGGCCGGCTATTTGCCCGCACTTGACTATGGAAATGGATAAAGGCGCAGTTAGGAATGTGACCGGATACCGCCTTTTTCAAGCGGCGTGGTATCAAAGTAAGAATCGATTGGCATACGTCAATGACGTGACAGAGAAATCACCGATCCGGGTGCCTATGATCTTCCCGCGCTAGCTAAACGGCTTTGCTGTCGGTCTTCAGCTGCGTCCGGTCATCTGATCGAAATGGTCGCGGTATTTGAGAAGCCGCTTTCAATCCCTTCGCTATTACGGGCTGTTACAACAAACTCGTAGATTCCCGTCGGCAGGTTCTCCACGACGTAAGTCGTCAGCCCAGGATTATTGATCGAAACTGAACTAAGGTATGCACCCTGACCTACTCGCCAGTACAGTGTGTAGCCTGCGAGATCTGTCAGCGCCGAGCCACTCTCATTCTCTATCGGCGCACTCCAATTCAGCACGGCCGAACCCACCGCCGAACCTGGCGCAAAGACCTCAACGGTGAAAGGCCCGAGGCTCACTGAAGCCGTACCGTCGGAAACAACGATTTCTATTCCGCTGTAGACTCCCACATCACCCAGGCCAGGAAAGCCGGTTATCGCACCTGCGGCTGTGTCAAAAGACGCCCACAATGGGAGATTACTTACTGAGAAGGAAAGAGGGTCGTTATCCGGGTCATTCGCTAAAGGGCTAAAGCGGTACTCCTCACCGGCGACAATCGACAGGATCGGAGAGCCCGACAGGGTCGGCGCCGAATTTCCCGAACCGGGGGGTTCTCCGCCCGAGCCGCCAATAGCAGAACCAGTGTCTCCCGTTAGATTGCCGTCGTCGGAAAGGCAACCAGACAAGGCTGCTGCAATGATCAGTATCGCAACATCTCTGCGCCGGTCCTTGCACATGAACTGCATGTCAGGTCTCACTTATCTTGATGTGTTTGACTTGCTGGGCTTGCGTTGCCAAAGGCTGTCTGCGCGAGGCGGACTCATCAATAACGCCGCATGCCTGAATCAGAGTCTTCTCGGCGGAAGCAATACGCCTTAGTTACCGAGATGCTTGCCGCAGCATTTCAAATTCAGCGAACTGTCGCCGTCTGCAGATCGCTCAGCAATATTAGGTTTCTGACCCGGGGATTAGTGTGAAAAGCCGCACATCTCGCGGCGAAATTTTAGCATTACGAGCCTAAATTCAAACCCGTCTCGAATTTGCGACACGCACTTCATATCGCGCTGCAGGAACAGCGTCTAATTCTTTGTAAATGACACTCAAATTTCCCTTTAGTACCGCCAGGCACGACCGGTGTCGGCGTCGGTACGCAAAGAAATTTCGAATTCAGCTTGGGATTTCAGGCGCAAACTGCGTATCCGCTTCGCCGTAAGGTCCTGGGAAACAGGGAAACAGATCAATTACTCACACGCCTCAGCACCGACCAACTACCGCGGCAAACGTACTCAAGCCCATCGGACGCGCAGGACACAAGATTGGGACCCCTTCCAATCAATCTCCTTTGGCAAGAATGGCGGATGTCCAACTGCGAAGGACTCGGAAACCACTTACGTACCGGTCGTAACTCCCCGAGCGCCAGTTATTACGGCGCACCAACGGTCCGGGCCAAACAAGCAGAGTTGGGACTATGCCCTTAGGCTCCGCGGACCGAAACCGTCGCCGCGACTGCTCATAACGACTCACACAATCGATAGCCTGCCTGGCTCCGATTCGGAAGCCTCCTACCGGAAGACTCGATACGTTAATGATCGGGTGGCTACCTTGCGCCCCATAGCCTTCACCGACGAGGAGTCTTCTTTTTTCTTCACCTCAGGACTACGCGCGCCAGCCAGCACGCTAGGAACTGTTCTAAACGGATCAAGCCATATTGTGAGCATCGAAGGAAGCACGGCCTCGTCGTCCTGAATCACACCGCCATAGGCCTTCCTGAGTTTCCGGGCACCATCGAGAATGAACCTGTAAGGTCGCTTTGCCAGATGCTCGGAGAACCCGCACACCAATAGCTCTGGTGCGCCCTTGATCGTGACATGGTCGCCACCCAGATATTGGCGAAGCTGATTGCCTATTGATAGGAAACCATCATCCGCCCGAGCAGGGAGCTATTCAAAGCCATCCTCGAGTCAGAGCAGAAACATGTCGATAGGTTGAAAACTCAAACGGGCTTGATCGAAGGAACCGGATTGCGGAAGTATGTCCAGTCGCATAACCGGCGCTGGAAATCACTATCCACCCTTAACGGCAGCACCGTATCGTCGTTGGACGCTTCTGCGCGCCAAAAAAAAACCGGCCCGTAAAGGCCGGTCTTTATTGGGACTTTCGACTGCTCAGCTAAGGTTCAGGCGTCGGCGTGCTGCGCCGAGGCCAAGAAGCCCCATGCCGAAGAGGAACATTGTGCCGGGTTCCGGAACAGAACGGGTATTTACCGCAACGGTAGACCACGTTCGACCGTCATCCGTCGAGTAGCGAGCAGACATTCCCCCGCCGTTGCCATTTTCGAATCCAAGAAAATTCAGCGTGTACGGGCCAACGAAGCCAGATGTAGTTACTTCGATTGCCTGGCTCCAATTACCGGCCCACCAGAGGTCCTCTGTGTAAGCAATCTCGTCGACTCCGGCCACGTAGACATAGCCGCCTCGTCCCCAATCGGGCCCGAACTGCCACGTGACGTTGCTCGTCTGCGTCAGAGAGATCGAGATTAGTGTGGCGATGTCCCGGGTAGGACCGCCACAGGTCTGGCTGCTGCCGACGTTGGTTACAGCACCGAGGGAAACGTCGCAAACCAGGCTGCCGGCCTGGAATTGTGCCAGCGCGCCGGCCGATGTTTCGCCGCCCGTTACTTGATAGGTGCTTCTCCGGACTTCCATATCGATGCCGGAAATCATGACGTCCGCGGAGGCAGTGCCGGCGAGTGCAAGTGCGACTACTGCGAAAGGTGCTCTTAGGCGTTTGGAAATGTTCATGGTTTTGGTCCGTTCGCTTATTGCTATTGGATTGTCTGGTAAATACAAAGCAAGCGGCGTGCCAAAATCTATCATTTCGATAAAAAACCGATAGTTATCCTTTTTTCTACATAGACGACTGCAGCCCAAATGACGCCGATTGTCAATTTTTTCGACAGATAGAGACCGGATTTTCTCATCATGAGAGAGTCCGGATACTTCTGGGTCAGGGCTGTGATCGAAATGGTCGACTTTGAAGCAGGAATCCCAGGTTCCAGCCTATTCCATGCCGTCAAGAGCACCGGGGTGACGGTGCCCCATTCGCCGCTATCGAAGACAGATATGCCGCTAAGTCAGGCTCGGATTCAGGGCTCCGGCTTTCCCCTTAGCGGGATGGGAGCAACTGAAACAACCAGACCCTGAACGCCGAAGCGCTGATCGTCCGTGTCAGAAGTTCCGAGAAGGCACACACGCCAACGTAGAAAATGGCGAGATTCATCACGAGCAGGACAACTTCGTTCGGCGCGCCGCCGAGCATGGCCTTAATTTCATCCGAAAACGCATAGATCAAGGGCATATGCAGCATGAAGCAAAGCATGGAGTTTCGGCCGAGGAAGGCCACCACGGCGCCCGCCCTGAAGCGGCGGAAAATCTGGAATCCGAGTATGCCCCAGGTGAAGTAGACGACGCTCACTGCAACAGACGAGAACAGTAGCTCGGCGAGTGCGCTTTCGCTCGGGATGCGACCGACTGGATTACTCTCCGAGATGCCGACCGCACGGGAGAACGATACCCACGCAGCGACAAACACCGCTAGCGTGACAATGTATCCAAGTTTGACGCCGAGACCGTCCTCCAGCCGGTCGGCGTAAGACTCGCGTCCGAGATAGATGCCGAGCATGAAAATACTGAGCCAGTTCGTGAACAGCTGATAGGCGATGAAATCGCCAGCCGGATCCATTAGCCATGCGCGAATGCCAATCTCTATCAGCGCCGTGACCAGAATCATCCAGGGTGTGATTCGCAACGACCGCAGTAGGACTGCCCAAATTAGCAGCAGATGAATGTAGGTGCCGATGTACCAGAGCGAGGGATTCGCTGGAAAGGCGTTGATCAGTACGTTCGCCCCAAAGGCAAACGGCAAGTAATTACTTTCGTTCAAGTCGCCGATCTGAAGGTAGGCGACTACACTCAACGAAACAACGATAAGCAATCCATAGAAATACAAATTGAAAAATCGATTGATGAGGACACCGAACGCGGGTCGGCGTTCGTTTGCCAACAGGTATCCGGTCGAGATCAGAAAGAACACGACCCCGATTTGCTTGAGATTGACAGGTAGGGTCGGGTTAAAGATGGCATGGCCATTCGTGTGCCCATAAACAATGAGCCCCATCCCGACAGCCTTTAACCACTCCACGAAGTTCGACCGATTGTCATTCATCGACGCGAATCTCTCCGAGAACTGCGTACTAGCCGAAACTTCACGCCATGCCTGTGCAGGTTAGGGAAGCGCATCTTCGCCCTGATCCTGAGTCGTTGCCACTTCCAGCTTGCGGACCAATCGAGCTGGGTTGCCAGCGACGACGACGTAGTCCGGCAAATTGTGCGAAACAACGGCGCCTGCAGCAATGGCAGTAGCTTTACCAACGTCGGCCATTACAACAGCCGCTTCCCCAACCCATGCATATTCGCCAACCTCGATTCGAACGAAATCATCCAGATTCGATGGCAACCATTTGCCCTGGCCGTCAAATCGATGTTGATTTTTGCCACTAACAATGCTCACGCGGCTGCCGATCATACAGCCTTCTCGCAATATGACATGACCAAGCAAACCGTAGTTGCCGATGTAGACGCCGCTTTCTATACGAACCCTACGATGGCTGATGAGAGTGCCAAACCCAATATGGCAATCATTCGAACAGGCTTCGAGCATAAGGCTGTAGTAGGCGCGCCGAAGGTAAACACCCGGCCCCCCCGGCAACAATGCCAGGACCTGACCCCACATTCGGAACAGATTGGTATCCGAAAGTCCTATAGTGCGAAAGACCCAGCACGACGCAGCCAAGGGTAGGACCAGAATCAGAGCGACGAGCCGACCCGTCGCTTTTAGAGCTTCTCGCATTTCGCGAATTCCTCCGCAACACTAGCGCCGGCGTTTGAACCGAGAAGAGTAGAGCGGCTCGCTGCTTTGATTAATGATGAGTGGAATGGCGTATCCAGGCAGGAGATCTTTGCAGAACCGTCTGACCGCTTTTTTAAGGTCGCCGCCTGACATTGGCTCGGCTAACTCGACGGTGGCCGCGACGACATGCCCAAGAATCGGGTGGGGCTCGCCACGTACAGATGCGTCGGCAACTTCCTCCATGTCCAGTAGAACACTTTCGACTTCCGACGGATGCACTTTACTGCCACCGACATTGATGATTTCACTTTCGCGCCCCAGAATACGTATCCAATCCCCATCCACTTCTACGCGATCACCCGTGTCGACAAAGCCGTCGTCGTCAAACGGGCTCGGCGCGTTCATGTAACCGAGCATAGCTGTTGGCGACTTGACGCGCAGTGTGCCATCAACGACCTTGGTCTCAAATCCGCCACCGCCAACTCGGACCCAGAGTGACGAATTGCTCTTGGACCGTGAACCAAGAATGCCCAGTTCTGTTGAACCATAAGTCTGCTGCAAGCGAACGTCCGGGAATGCCTCGTAGGTCCGCATGAGAGTGCTCTTGGGCATTGGCTCAGTGCCGTAAGTGATGAGATCAAGCGACGAAAGATCACGTTTTTTGTGCTCACCGGACAAAAGCAGCAGATTAAGGAACGTGGGCGAGGTTGGAAGTAGCTGCGCCGAGAATCTTTCAATTGCTATGCAGACATCCTGTGCGGTTCGGCTGCCGGGCACAATTACTGCGCCGCCGTTTGCCAACGTATAAAACAGTGTGTTGACGCCTCCGATA
>CAZFVT010000008.1:7898-22959 GCA_964522355.1 uncultured Woeseiaceae bacterium
CCAATTGCAGAAACACAATAGTGCGAAGTTGCTGCCGTTGCTTTCGGTACTTTTCCAACAGTTGATCCAGGTCGTGAACGACAGCCTTGCTCGCCCCGGTCGACCCTGAAGTGAACAGCACTAGACCAGCAGCTCCTCGGGCTCGGACGATCTCGTAGAGTTCATGCTTCGACTGCTCGGCCTCGGTGGTGGTGACGGTTCCGTCTTCACTACCCAGCAAGATACGTACTTCGACACCAGCAATCTCCCGGAACGTATCGTGGTTTGCCAATGCAGCATCGGTAAGCGGCACGACGATGTTATCGTTTTCCCACAAAGCAAGGAATGCAGCGATAACGTCGGCACCGTACTCACCCTCAAGTGATACGACCTGACCCGGGGCAATGCCCGCCGCCCGGACTCTCCCCCGCCACTCATCCATACGCTGTATCAGCGCTGAATAGCTGGTTTCTCCATGAGCCTCACCCACTGCGATCTGCTCGCCAAACTCCTGCATCCGTTCAAGAAGAAAATCCGTCATCACCCCACTCCGCCAAGATAGATAATTTGCCCTGTAATCATTCGGCTTTCCGGTCGAACGAAGAAATCGACTGCGTTCACGACATCTTCAGGCTTTGCCCATTCGTTAATCGCCTGCATCTTGATCAGCGCGTCCAGCTTATCCTGCGGGACACCGCGTATCAGATCCGTGAGAATTGGGCTTGGGCCAATTGCATTGCAGGTTATGCCCATAGGTCCGAGTTCGCGGGCTGTGATACGAGTAAAAGACTCAACCGCGGCCTTCGATGCCGCGTACACCGCCTCGCCTTCCAGTCTCAAAGGAACAGCGACCGTAGTGAGATTCACAATCCTTCCCGACGATGATTTGCGTAACATTCGAACCGCCTGGCTGCTCATTCGAAATGTGCCTAGAAAGTTGATGTCCATAACATGCCTGGCGACGCTGGTTGGCGTCAGAGCCATGGGTGACATCTTTGCCGTGCCGGCATTATTTACGAGTATGTCGAGGCCGCCCAGATGTTTGCGGACGGCTCTGAACAGCGAGTTGACATCTTCATCGTCGGTGACATCAGCCGACACGTGATGATATCGCTCGCGCTCCAGCTCCGACTCGCTGCGCGAGCAGCCCACCACGGAGTCCCCAGCGGCGAGAAAATGCTCGACGAGAGCCAGCCCGAGTCCTCGGCTCGCCCCCGTTATCAAGACTTTCCGACTCACGCTCAGATCTCCGCCAGGGTTACGACGCCTGCTCCATGATGTAGTCAACCAGAGAATCGACGCTGCGGTACGGACTCTTTGCTTGGGACATCGCGTGCTCACTGCTGAGCGAAACCTCGAGATCGAAGTCGAGTAGCCCCTCCTCAATGTCCATGAGCAAAGATACCAGGCTCAGCGAATCCAGCGGCCCCTCCCCTCCGAACAGAGGCGCAGTGGCAGCGTCGGCGATTTTCGCATCGGCTGCACGCAGCTCGTTAGCATCGCGGATAGCACCGAGAATTGTTGCCGTCACCTCGTCACGACTCGTACCGTTTAAGCTCTGTTCTGACATAGTCTTGTACTCGCTACCCTATCCTTATGATTTGACATAGATCCCGCGTGCTATCCAAGTTCTGGAGGAAAACCGCCGGCCAACTTCTGCGCAAACCGGCTTTCTTGCTACCGTGTCCAAATCCTTGAAATTAGAGATTGGGACCAAACCCTCGATTACTTTCCTAACAGTCGTCGACGGCTACTCTGCACCTACGCAAAGTAAATCCCTGTTCCTGTATTGCTGCTCGCCGGCTTTTCTCGTTACAAGGCAGATTGTACCGAGAGGCGATGTGAAATTACGCTATCTGCTTCTCATGCTAGAATGTGACGTTGGTCACCGGCAGGACCGCGGCTCGAACGAAGATGCAGTCCGCGATAACTGAAGCGGGTGGAGAAAGACTACCAAGCAGCGGAAACCAGCCGTTTCCAGCAAGATTCAATGTTAGTTCTGGGTGAGGGCCGCCCGAAACTGACTGGACATAAAGCCTGCAGGCCCGCTCATCACAGATAGCTGACGACGACCTCTGCTTTTCGTGGGATCTCTTCTGCGGCCCATCTGGATGGAAATGCCAGCGACCCAACCAAGCCCCGCCACTGTCCAGCGGCCTAGATGGGTCGCATTTCTCGCTTACCTGAACCGGCACAAAGTCTCGGAGAATGCGAAACTACCGCATGCGTCGAGAGACGCTGGGATGGACGCAATATTCAGACCGCGCCCGCACGAGGTCCTGAAAGGCCCCGTGTGGGCACGGATGGCTCAGATGGGGAAGTCCAGCACGTGAACAAGTGGGTAGCTGCCCCCGGCACCGTTGTCGTCACCGACGAAAAGCCGACGGTTCTCGACATCCCAGCATGCTGCCCGCCAACCCGGACGGTACTTGCCGTTCGAGATACTAAAGTCCATATCATGAGTACTGTATGGGAGCACGGCTTCATGATCCGATATCACGCCGTCAAAGGCCTTCTTCAGTTCACGTGCGTCATAGAGTATGAATCGATCCATAGCCGTACCGTTGAGAGCAATGGGTCCCTGTACCAAGCCACTGATGCTGCCTCCGGTGTCATAAACACTTTCTGCCGCCCAAGTGCCATAGGTCAATACGGTCCGGGAATCCGGCAGCATTACGGTGCCGCGATGGGTGCTCATGCCGCTAAAGGCAAAATCTGGATAGTTGCCGAGATACGGCCAGTGGCCGGCGACGGTACCGCCTTGTGCTCCACGATTGTGTCTCAGGATCGATGTGCCGGGAATCGTCGATCCTGCAGGCCCGCCAACGTCGTTGTGGTCGATGACCCAGAAACCCGGTCCGTAGTTCGCGCTATTCAACAAAGATAGATTGTGCCCGCCGCCACCGAGCAGGGTTGCGCCGCCAAAGGTGCTTTGCCAAACATCGGGTATGGGACAGCCGAGGCCGTTGCCCATGGCGCGTTGATTGAGCGATGAGCTGACAACAGCATAGGGTCCATCAACAATATTGTCCGCAATATTGGTGGCGCTACGGCGGAACAATGTAGTCGCGGCAGCCTGGTCGCGATAGATGCCAGCGGCGGTGAAGTAGAGATAGCCATCCTTGTAGAGCATCCCGGTACAACTCGTACCGTTGGACCCCGAGTGGCCATTTGGGAATCTGCCGACCGATCCGCCGAGCAGTTCATAATTCTGCAGCAGGCTCGCACGGTCAAAATTCGAAGGCGCAGGATCCGGAATCGAAATCTCGCAAAAACAAGGCTCGTTGGGATTGCCGGCAGCCAGACCAAAGGCGACGAATAGCGATCCCCTGCCACTGTCTCCGTCTGGGTTGTAAGCGATGCCGCCACTGCCCTGAAGACCATACTGATTACCAGTCAGGTTTACGCCACTGACATTTCTTCCTCCCTGCGGAACAGTAAACGCGCCCTGGTATACGATTTTAGATGGATCATAGAGTGGCAGTCCAAGTGGACCTATGGGCTCTTCACAGGCAACGGTCGGGTCGGCGGTACCGCCAATGACACCAAGGCCAGGAGGCTGGCAGGGCGTTTCCTGTCCGAGAGCGGCACGTGATAGGGGCAGGCTTCCTAGCATGGCCGCCGAGTTAAAAATAAAGTCTCTACGCTTCATAGATTTAGCTCCTGCTGATCTAGTGAGAGAAGCACAACGGTCCGTCTGATGGGTCTGAGAAGCTTCCGCTCGATCGCATTATTCGACTCGTTGATTACTTTTGCAATCGTCGCTATCTTGCGACTAAATGTCTGTTCTTATTTATTTTCAATCAGTTACATCTCTTATTTCGATCGAAGGCTCGTCTCGAAATTCGGGTTGATCCGCAATTTGTGACGAAAGTCTCACGGCTGCAGTATCGAGAAAAACGATGATCGGCCAACGTTCAGGAAGTACGCCGGCACTTTGCTGCCGACATATTGAACGTTTGCAATCAAAGGATGGGCAGATAGAACGGGGTCATTAGCCTCCACTGCGAGCCCCTTGAGCACTCGGTATACGAACAGCGAGGATGCTCGCTGGACCCGCTGCTGACCTTGTGTACCATACCGCCTCTGCCTAGCTATCACGGAAACTCCGATGACAGTCCGTACCCGTTTTGCCCCCAGCCCAACCGGCGTCCTGCATCTTGGAAGCATCCGTACCGCGCTTTTTTGCTGGCTCTATGCTCGTCGCAATGATGGCCAGTTCGTATTGCGCATTGAAGATACTGACCGGAAAAGGTCTACGCCGGAAAACGTCGACGCAATCATTGACGGCCTCGACTGGCTGGGCCTGCAGGCCGACGAAGGCCCGGTATTCCAGTCAGATCGCTTTGAGCGGTATGCCGAAGTAATCGATCAGTGGCTCACCGAGGGCAAGGCCTACTATTGCTATTGCACCCGCGAAGAGCTCGACGCCCGGCGCGCGGAGCAAATGGCGAGGGGCGAGCACGTTCGGTACGACGGACGATGTCGCGAGCGGACTACGCCGAGAGATGGGATCGCACCGGTCGTCAGGTTTCGCAATCCGGACGAGGGCTCCGTAGTCGTTGAAGACCAGGTCCGCGGAACAGTCATCTTCGAGAACAGCCAGCTGGACGATCTAATCATCGCCCGCTCCGATGGCACGCCGACCTACAATTTCACAGTCGTGGTCGACGACTCGGATATGAGCATCTCTCACGTCATTCGTGGCGACGACCATCTGAATAACACGCCTCGGCAGATAAACATGTTCAGAGCTCTTGGCGTGACACCGCCATCTTTTGCACACCTGCCGATGATCCTGGGACCCGACGGAGCGAAGCTGTCAAAGAGGCACGGCGCCGTAGATATCCGTGACTATCGCAACACAGGCTACCTGCGTGAGGCTCTCCTGAACTACCTGGTCCGGCTCGGGTGGTCGCACGGAGACCAGGAAATTTTTTCGACCGAGGAAATGATCAAGCTGTTTGATATTGGAGACGTCAATCAGTCAGCATCGGCCTTCAACCCGGAAAAACTCCTCTGGCTAAACCAGCAGTACATTATTCATTGCCCAAGCGAAGCTCTGGGCGAAGCGCTGACGCCTTTCCTCGATAAAGCCGGATTGGACTATGAAATCGGGCCGGCCCCTTCAGATGTGGCTGAGGTGTTCCGGGAAAGGGCCGACACGCTAGCACACATGGCAGATAGCGCACGATATTGTTACGAAGACTTCGATGAGATCGACGCAACTGCGGCGAAGAAGCAGCTACGACCGGTAATATTGGAGCCGCTGAAGAAAATCAGATCTGTACTTGCTTCGCTTCCGGCCTGGGAAAAGTCGTCAATCGAAGCGGCAATCCGCGACGTCGCCGAAGGCTTCCAGATCAACATGGGTAAATTGGGGCAACCCCTGCGCGTCGCCGTTACCGGCGGCTCGGTCTCACCTCCCATTGACGGGACCCTGTTCCTTGTCGGCAGGGAACGCACGCTGCGGCGACTGGACCAGGCAATCGAGTTCATCGAGGCCAGGGCGACCGCCAACAGCAACTAGCGACGACCGGTCGACTGTTGGGCTACTGGCAGAGACCGCCACGCCGTTGGATAACGCGGCTACATCCTCAATCGACGTCCGTCCTGGTCAAGCGTACTAAAAGCGGTCATTCCACTTTCTTTAGCCAGATCTCCCGCCAATAAGTATTGGAAGCGCGCGGGCATCCGAGCCGCTTCTCTGTGCACTCCGCCCGACAATACACATCTTTGAGCTGAATGCATGGGGATTTCATTGTGACCAGCTTCCCGGTCTTTTCGTGAATAATTCGTGTAACTGTGTCCTGCACCTGGTAGCGACGCCCCGTGTACTTGTTCATCTCCAGGTCGTATAGCATTCCCCTGTTGAATCCATCTTCAGTAATGGTGGCGGCGATCTCGTCGACAGTCTTGACTTCAACCAGGTCTCCCGGTTTTAAGTTCAAAGACTCGGTCGGCGTCTTCTCACCGTTCGGAATCTTGCCCGACATCATTGGCAGAGGTTCCCCGCCGACGAGCTTCTGCCACTTATTGTAGAGGCTCACCTTTGCCTGGTACCCGGGGCCCAAGTAAACGAACTTGCGATAACCTTGCCGCAGAATGAGCTTCAACATATGCCAGAAACTGTGGTTTCGGCTTGTCACATCTTCAACATACTGTCGAATGTCCCACCACGGCAGATACTCACTAAATTCGTAAACAGCGGTAGTTTGACAGACCCAGGTTGGATCGTCAGGCGAGCTGCCCTCTGCGAATCGCGCCTGCATGACCTGCGCTTCCGTGCAGCCGGCTCCTGTTAATGGAATCGATGGGCTATTCCCCTCGGCTCGTTTAAGCCAGGCCTCCTTCCAGAAGAAAACGCAGTCTGCCTGACAACCATCGTGCAGACTCCCGTCACAGCGCCCTCCAACGAGGTGCACCGTGTCACTAATCTTCCTGCCCCCGGTGTCGTTGTCAGTTGTGTCACAGGTTTTGTGTGCCCTTTTTGCTACCTGCATTCTCTGTCCACAATGCGCGAACATCTCCGGTTGGATGGGTAGATTATCCAGCCTTCCGCGGCCGTCGAGCGTCGCTAGAATCTCTTCTTTCGAACGCACGACCACCCAGTCTCCTGCCTTCAGACCCAGCCTCGTTTGCTTTGATAACTCGCTACGTAACATGCTTTATCCCATCTGTAGTGTTGTGCCTGATCCGCCACTAAAAACCCGAATGGATTTCAACCGGGTTTTAAGGCGAAATTACTGATCCTGCTGGATTGACTTCCGCATTCATCGTGAGTCGGACGGACCATCTAGGAGATACTCCCTTCCCTGCTGAATCGGTCACTAACCGCGGCAGGGAGAAGACTCAACAGAACTCCCAGGGCAGTGTGTTTCGTAATGATGATGAACCCAAACCAGACAAGCGTGAGCACCGGGGCAACGATCGCAATCGAGAACATGGCAGTTTGCTCTTCGAAAACGATGACGCGATCAATTAGCTTTGTCACCAGCCAACAGCAGGCCGCCAGCACGGCGTTGGGCAGCAGGGTACGCAATAGCGCACCGAGCTTCAGACCGATCGCCCGGTTAAGTGCCCAGACGTAGACAATGGCTTCGAATACCCCCGAAATGACCATAGCCCAGGCGATATGCTGCAGAGACTGCGATGCCACCGCGATGATTATCGCCAGGCGAAAAACAAAGGTGACCAGTCCGATCTGAAACATCAGCTTCTCATGGTTAACCGCAATTAAGGCGGCATTACCGAAGTAATGGGCATATGTGAGGATCGCCCAGAACGCGAGCACTGAAGTCAGAGGTACGGCCAGACCCCATTGGTCGCCGAACAGAAGATTGATCATCGGATGCGCAGCGGCGCTGACCACGGCCATGACCGGCCAGATCAGAACCGTTAACAGGCTAATGGCGGTCAGATAGGCCTCCGCTACCGATCCACCGCTTCTCTTAACTTCAGAGAGATGCGGTAGAACAACGGGACCGACTGCATTTTCTGTCAGGTTTTTGATGAAAATGACTGCACCAAAACCACGTGAAAAGATGCCGACGCTTTCCGTGTTATTGAAGCGCCCGATAACGAGGTCAGTTATTCCTTCGGAGAATTTGGACAGCATCCCGGTCAGGCTCATGTAAACGCCGAAGGTGAATAGACCCGGGAGCCTCCTGAATCTGGGAATCCAGACAGTATCTTTCGGGCTGAAAATGAAGGTCACAATCAGCTCGGACACCATGCCCAATATCGCGCCGATCGCCAGTGAATAAAAGCTGTATCCCAGAAGGACGAAAGTCACCGATGATGCCCCGCCGACAAAGGCGCCGATAAAAGTCCGAATGAATATCGGCTGGAAGTTGAGCTCTCGAGTCCAGAGCCCTATCGGCACACTGGTCATGGGGCCGATGAAGAACGACGCGCTGAGAATCCACAGCAACGTTTTGAGCGGGGGTTCCTGATAAAAGTCAGCGACAAATGGAGCCGCTACAATGACGAGTAATCCCAGTGACCACGAGATACCCACCGTCATCCCAAGGACGGCCTGAATCTTTTCGCGGCTCAGTTCCTTTTCTCGTACCAGGTACTGGGTAACCCCGAAACTCCTCAATTCACCGGCAATGAGGATTGTTGATGCAGCGATGGCATACATACCAATCTCTGCTGGCGAAAGAATCCTCGCCAGTACAACGATGGTAATGAAGCTTATGACCTGGGTCGCGTATTGCCCTAACGTCGAGAAGATTACCGCTGTGTTGACTTTGCTCATTATTACCTGGGCTCTTGGTAGAGTTCACTGGCCCCAACGGGATCATTGCAGCTCGATCAATCGATCGGCCGCTCACCTTTGACTATACGAATGAGTGATCCAGCTGTCTCGACCGACACCGGCAAAACATCTGACGAAGCGACTGGCTACCGCGTCCCATGGCCTGATGTTCACGAATCCATTCGTCATGACATAAACCAATAGAAAACGGCGAATACGCCGCGTGAGGTCAAAAGGATACTAGCTCTGCCGGCTTAGCGGTGACAGATCTGCCAAACAGTGACGTGAGTAGCATAGACGTCCGGGATAGATACCCCATTTGTTACCAGCCGAGCACAGAGGAATTTCAAATCCGACAATGAATCCTTGTTCCTGAATTACGGCTTCTTGCTCCAAAACAAATTGATATCGAGCCACGTGCAGCCAAATATCCCGATTTGGTCACGCAAGTACTAGCAAATTCGCTTCCTGCAGATCGTCAGCAACCGATCGAACCAGGTCATAGGGCAGTCGAGCTGACTTGGCGATGTCCAAAAGTGAGTGCTCGCCATCGGACTGATTAAGCAGCCAAAGCATCGCCAACTGACTCTTCGAGACGTCCTGGTATCCGCCGATCTTGCGATAGAGGCCTCGTCGACCGAGCTGAGGCTCGCCCTTCGGGCTGGTATTTATGTAATACAGATCTCCCTCGAGAACACTGAATATTTGCCATACAGCTCTAAGTGAATCTACAAGACTTTCCTTGTTTACAACGGATAGGTCATCAGCGGATGTGTGGTATTCCGGATACTCGCCATGCGGAGTACGAGTGAGCCTCCCGACGGGCAAATTGATCCCGGGCGAACAAAACTGGCGCTCGTCGTAACCCCAGGGCGAAAAATCCTCGAATCGATCGGAGCCATGATGTTGCGACAAAACATACTCGGCCGCCGCGTCTGTGGCGGTATGGCCGCGGCGGCTTCGCTTGTACGTGAGCGGTCCACCGTCACCTATAACAGAAAGCACGAGACCGCCGGCAACTTGCGGCAATATTCCTTCATTCCTCGCGAGCCAGGTTATGGAGCCGATCGTCGCAGGGGCGAAAACAAATCGGTAGGTCAGTCGATGTGTCGTTTTGGAGAGAGCAGCAGCCATGTGCGCGGCAACCGCGATACCCGTGAGATTATCGTTGCATAGTGAAGGGTGGCAGGTATGCGTAAAGATGAGAATTTCCTCGTCCTCCTGGCCCTCGGACACAAACTCCGCGTAGGTCAAACTTCCGTCGAACAACTCGGAATCTATCCGGACCCTGTATTCCTGGTCCGCCAAAGATTCGAGCTGCCGATGGGACATGCAAAATCCCCAATTTTCATCGTAATAGGCGGTCCTGTAAGGAATCCAGTCTGGATGCCCTGGTAGTGTATGTACGTGCTCCTTCAGATCCGAAAGCGTCATGGTGGCGTCCACGGGCCGGCTATAACCGACGACGTGGAGATTGTTCTCGCAGAAATCAACTATCCGGTTTCCATCACGGTCCTCAATGCAGGCACCATGAATCTTCCATTCCTTGGGAATTGTCCAGTCGAAAACCTGTGTCCCGGTCGCTACCTCATGGATTTCAACGGGTATTAACTCTTGCAGGCGCGCCAGCGTTTGCCGCAGCCCGTCCCCGGTGATACTCCTGGGCAATGGAAACAGCTCTTCAATTAGAGCCAGCATCTCGTCACCTACCGAGGTCGAGTCCTCCCACGGTGATTGAAATGGAAGAAGACTATCCATCAGTACTTTACGCTCCCGTGGCTCCCGGTACCTCAATCCAGGCAAACCGATCGTCAATCTGCTTTGTATTGATGAGGTAGTTCAATTGCTTGAGTCGGGTAAATGCCCGAAACTCGAAAACATCCTTCGGCATGTCGATCCGCTTGAACGTTTCATAGAGCTGAGAAGCGCCGCGCTCAACGGTCCAGCTTGTTTCGAAACCGGGAACCAGTTCATGAATCTTGTCGAAGTTGACCCGGTAGCTCCGGTTATCACCGCCTGATGGCCCAAAGCTCGCCTCGCTGCCCGGAAAATGTGCGGCAACAATCTCAGCAACCTCGCGAATCTGGAAATTGGCATTCTGTGCACCGACGTTGAATACCTGGTTGTGAACGGCCTCCCGTGGCGCATCGACTATGCTCTGAATGGCCGCGCAAATGTCCATCACGTGAACCAACGGCCGCCAAGGCGAGCCGTCGCTCGTCATCGCAATCTTCTTGGTAGTCCATGCATGACCGGCGAGGTTATTCAACACGATGTCGAATCGCATGCGCGGGGAAGCCCCATAAGCCGTCGCATTGCGTAGATACGTCGGCGAGAAGTTATCATCCGCCAGAAGCGCAACGTCCTGCTCGACCAATACTTTGCACTTGGCGTAGGCGGTTTGAGGATTCACGGGCGAAGTCTCATCGACGAAGTCCGCGTCACTGATGCCGTACACGCTGCACGACGAAGTATAGACGAACCTTTCGATTCCGGCCGCTTTCGCCAACTCCGCCAGCTCAACTGACCCACGATGATTAATATCGAAGGTAATGTCCGGGTTGTTTTCTCCAAGCGGGTCGTTGGAGAGCTCTGCAAGGTGCACAATAGCGTCGATCCCGACGAGATCATCAGCCACGATGTCACGAATGTCCTTTGAAATCGTTGCTGGCATTCGCTGAAAGTAAGATGGATCTGAGTACAACCAACCGTCACGGTAGTACCCCGTATCCAGCCCAACCACCGTGTGCCCGGCACTCTGCAGGGTTGGAACCAGAACCGCTCCGATGTAACCGTCGGTTCCTGTAACCAGAATCTTCATAAGATGCTCCGATGTTCTGTTAGTCGCAGTTAGTTGAAAGGTTTTCGTAAAAGATAACTCGGGAGTGGCTCCAACCGATCGATATCACGTCGAGATCCCCATCCGCATCCAGATCAACGAGCTGAGCACCGTCATGGTGCTCATCGCCGGTGTGAATTACGTGGGAAACCCAGTCGCCACCGTCACCATCGGCGTTCTCCAGGTAGATCAGGCGAGCTTCGTCCGGCGCGCTCAAGTTATGCTCGCCAACGACCAGGTCCATGTCACCGTCGCCATCTATATCGCCGGCATCGAGGCTCATCGGCCCGGTGAACCGTCCTACCTGAGTTTCCTGCCACAACGCATAGGGGTCAGCACCGTGGCGATACCAAGCCACCAGGCCCTCCCGATCAATGGCTTCGTATCCAATCACAACGTCGAGTACACCGTCACCGTCTATGTCCGTCACTACATTGCGGTCGGGCTGATCGGACGTTTCGTGAATCAGCATGGGCTCGTAATCTTCACCCACCGCCTTGAGCCAGCGCGTCCCGAGCAGAACATCGACGGCGCCGTCAGCGTCCAGATCAGCCACCGATATGGCCTCTTGCTGCGCTACATCCGGCGATGCGATGTTCCGCGTGCCAGGCGTTTCCTCGTTCAAAGGCGCTGTTTGCAAGCTCGAACCTTCTGCATGCCACGACAACACAACTGAGACAGATTTGCCGCCCCCAATAAAAGCTATGCCTTGCAGAAAATCGCCGACGCCATTTGAAACCTTACGAAGCTCAAAGTTGCCGCGGCCATCGTTGGTCGCGACAATGACCTCACTGTTCGGCTCTATGCCCAAGCCGCCAGTGCCCACAAGATCAATGTCACCGTCACCGTCGTAGTCGATCGCTGACGCCGCGTGGAATGTGCCTTCCGAGATTGAATGTCGATTCCAATCACCTTTTCCGCCACGTACATTGGTGTACCACCATCGACCGGCAATCACGTCGCTCCAACCGTCACCGTCAAGATCGCCGGCGAAAACAAAAAGTGAATCAAAGCTCTGATCGGCATCTATGATCCGACGTTTCCACCTATCTGTTGGTGCGGGGCAGCGCTGGTTCTCCCAGACTTCGATGGGCTGATAGTCGCCTGACCAGTTTGACCCGACGATATCGATATCGCCATCCTGATCAAAGTCGTAGCCCAGCAGGTTGTGCGATCCCTGCGTGCCGATTACGACAGATGGCCATTCCTGGCCGTTGGACCTGTTGAAGTAGACCGAAACATTGTCTGGATCAACGCTCTGATGCATTTCGGCGGTGACGATGTCGGGAGCACCATCGCCATTGATTTCGGCTACGAAAAGGCTGTGATGGATTGCCTCGAGCGAGTCTGCGACGATGGACTCCCGCCAGATCGCGGTTGGATCTGCCGGCTGTCGAAACCAGGAAATTCGGTAGGTGTTCCCCGCTGGCTCTGCAGGCGCGGCCACGAGGTCGGTCCTGCCGTCACCATCTATGTCGCTCCCATCCAGTTTTACATGTGGCCAGACCCACGTATCCGTATAGCGATGAGACGGCCAGCTAGATACATCAATCGTGCCGTTGTTTTGCAACCAGATCTGGTTCACCACTATGTCACTGAGGCTGTCATCGCCTATCCGCGCAAGCAAAAGACCCTCTCCATCCGGTACTGGGCGCGACGAAGCGAGACTTAACACTCCATCCCTGTTTTCGAAAACATAGACCTCCGCGCCGCTACCGCCGAATGCAGACTGGTTTCGCCCGACCGCATCAACGTCACCATCGGCGTCCAGGTCTGCGACAAGCACGTCGTGAAGCGACAAATCCGCAACATCACTGCGTTCCCAATTCGGCGCCTGATAGATGTAGACAGCTTCGTTGGACAGCGAAAGTATGTCTATCAATCCGTCACCGTCGAAGTCGGCCGCTGCGTGCCCTGTGGAATATGCAATTCCGTCCGCAATCTGGTCTCTGGCCCATTCCGGAGATCTGTAGACATACAGATCGCGAGAGCTCTGGCCGCCGACGAGCAAGTCCGGATTTCCGTCACCAGTCAGGTCGGCGGCGATCTTTCCCCAGGGGTCAACCGGACCTGATTCGTCGATAACTCGATGCCGGAACCCGCCGTATTCATCGGTGGGGCTGTCAGCGTCGCCTCCACAGCTGGCAAGAGTTACGCCGCAACAGACAGTTGCTGCCGTGATAATTCTCTGCACCTAATACGCCCTCAGGATACGGCGTTCGCCAACAGTGTCCGCGCGTCAAAACACCTCGACTTGAGGGATCGGAACAACAAATTTCCCACCCCAGTCTCGAATTGCCGACATACTTTGGGAGATTTCGTTTCTGAGGTTCCAAGGGAGAATAAGGACGTAATCCGGTTTAGTCTCGAAAATAACCTGGGGGTCACGTATGGGAATTCGAGTTCCGGGTGTGTAGGTACCCTGCTTGTGCGGGTTCCGGTCGACAGTGTAGTCGACCAGATCCGTTCGAATGCCACAATAATTGAGCAGGGTGTTGCCCTTACCAGGGGCGCCATAGCCGACGACCGTCTTGCCTTCGTCCTTCGCATCGATGAGAAATCGAAGCAGGTTGTTTTTCGTCGCGCGAACCTGTCGATCGAAATTGTGATAGTGGTCTATGGAATTCATCCCAATTTCGTTTTCCCGGCGAAGCAAGTCCTGTGCCCGTTCACTGCGCTTCCGCGTGCCGGTTTCGATCTTCTCGGCATAGATCCTGATGGATCCTCCGTGAGTTGGCAGCTCAACCACATCAAAAACACTCATACCGTGCGTTTCAAATACCCGAACTACAGTGGAGAACGAGAAATATGAGAAATGCTCGTGGTAGATAGTGTCGAATTGATTCGACTCCATCAGTCGCATCAGATGCGGAAACTCCATTGTAACTACGCCGGCATCTGCAAGTAATGTGTGTATACCGCTAACAAAATCGTTTAAATCGGGAACATGTGCCAGAACGTTGTTCCCGAGCACAAGATCCGCCTTGCAATAATCCCTCGCCACTTGCTTGGCCAACGAATTGCCAAAAAACTCATTCAGCGTTTCGATGCCTTTCTCTCGTGCAGCATCCGCGACGCTGCTTGAGGGTTCAATACCGAGACAAGGTACCGAATCTGCAACAAAGTGCTGCAACAGGTAGCCATCGTTGCTCGCCAGTTCAACGACGAAGGAATCCTGGCCGATACCGAAATCCTTCTGCATATGCTTCGTGTATTTCCGAGCGTGCTCAACCCAGGAATCAGAGTATGCTGAGAAATAGGGGTACTCTTCGTTGAATATGACACCCGGCTTCACATACTCGTCCAGCTGGACGAGAAAGCACTCCTCGCAGACCTGCACTCGGAGGGGATAGAACGCCTCCCCCCGGTTGATCTGCTCCGGCGAGATTTGAGTCTGACATAAGGGCGAAAGGCCCAAATCGACAAACAAATGCTCTAATTTCGCCTCGCAATGGCGACAGCAGGACTGGCTTGCCGCGCCTTCTGAAACGCCACCTGCGGGCATACTCGATAGCTGCATGTCGACGAATTCCCTAGCTCGATTAATGTACCGCGATTCTATTTCAATTCTGTGGCGCTTCCGAGGACAGCGTTCGCAACCCAAGTGTGATCTGCATCACGGTTGCAGGTACCGAGCTCATAGATCGCTATCTACATTGTCTGGTCACCCAGACTTTTTTCGACTTATGGCGATCCTGACAGGACGGAGGAAACCCCGATTTACTTGGTGACCGGCGTGGCATGTATGCCCCGCAAGCAGAACGGACAAAGACGTATTGATTAAACTCGACGCCCTACCAATTTGACTCGGCTACTGAGACTCTGGTCTCGCGCCGCTTTGCAGTGCAAATAAAGAGTCCAGCCGGTTTGTCGAACCCGTGGATTCACCTCGAATCGGCTTGACACCGCCAAACAAGAAAAAGCCCGCACTGGGCGGGCTTTTTCTTGTTTGGCGTCCCCAAGGGGATTCGAACCCCTGT
>CAZFVT010000009.1:0-21698 GCA_964522355.1 uncultured Woeseiaceae bacterium
CCGCGCCCCTCTCAGGATGCCGGCCGCTTCGGGGCCGGTGGCGCTGCTCTCATCGACATCAACCGGAGCGCGTCGCGCGGCTTCCGCGGCAATGCGCTGGTTGGCAATGCGGGCGCGTTCGGCGGCGGCATCGTTGCTTTGGGCCGACGCGTCGTTGATGGCGAAGGCGACACATACCGCCAGGAGCAGAGTAACTTGCTGTTTCATGCAAACATCCTGTGCTTCTTGTCTTTGCCGTCGTTACCGATAACGTCTGCCGCAGAATTCTGCATCGCGTCGAGCCGCTAACGACACACGATCATACCCGATTGCCTGCTGTTGCGGCCGGGGCGTTCAGCGCGCGGCGCTCAATGGAATGCACATCAGGTCTTCGGCGATCACAATCTCCCCCTGATAATGCTCGCGGACCCGCGCGAGGCGATCCTCGAACGCAGGTATGGACCTGGAAGCCACGTCCGGCGGCTGTGCAGACAGGTGCGACAGGACCAGGGTGCCGACCTCCAGGTCGGTGGCCATCTGACCCCAGACGCTGGGTCTCGCGTGAAGCCTTGAGCCGGGCCCCGTCTGATTTTCGGGAATCGCGAGGTGAGCGACCAGCACGTCAGCGCCGTGAGCAAACTCGGCGAAGTCCTCGCTTGAGCCGTTCTGGTCGCTGGCGAAAACGATGCTCACGCCCTCAGCCTGAACCTTGTAGCCGACCGCTGGCACGATGCCGTGCGGTACCCCGATCGCCGTGACCGTCAGGGAGTCGTCGGACCAGACTTCCGTCGCCTCCTGGTGATCTACGTCAATCGTCAGCGTGTTCAGACCGTCGCCGTTGGTTACTGCGCGATAGACGCCCTCCGGCCCGAACAGGCCGCCCACGTATTCGTCGGCTGAAGGAAACAATCCGCGTCCGCTGGGACCGGACAGCAGAAGGTCGGTGGGTTTGATCCACAGCAAGGCCGGCACTTCCGCCGAGTGATCCGGATGGAAGTGGCTGATCGCCATGAGCTCGAGGTCGGCAATCAGCGCGCCGGTCTCATGGAAGCGGGTGAAAGAACCGCCGCCCGCATCGACCAGGATCCGCGCCGAACCGTCCAGCCATACCAGGTAGGCTGAGGAGGCGCGCCCGCGACCGAACGGGCCGCCTGAACCCAGAATCTGCAAGCTGAGACCATCTCCCGTACTGCAGTTGGCGCCGGCCACGCCCGGCAACAGCAAGGTCAGCAGCAGCTGGGCGCATAACAACCGCCAGAGCGCTTTCATGACGCCGATCCCGGGCAACCGGGCGACGGCATCAGGAGGACGTCGGGTTCAGATTTGATGTCTTCGTCGTGGTGCATGATTACTCCGGGAGCGAGACGATGGTCCAGGTGGGAATCAGGGTGTACTGCATCGATCAACGGTATCATGATGTCCGGATTCACAGACGACAGCGCCTTCCGGGCGATCTCAGCGACTCTGTCTGGACGCAGCGATGAGACTGAGACCCGGGAGCCGGAAATCGCATGGCCAATCGACTCATCGCAACTCTCCGTGACACCCGCGACGCGCTCAGCATCTGGGGCGTGGGAATCGTCGTGCTTGGCATTGGCCTGGTCGTTGCGCTGCAGTTTGTCGGGCCTGCACCGCCGCGTACGATCGTCATGCTGACCGGCGCCGAAGGCGGTGCCTACCGTGCCTTCGGTGAGCAGTTTGCGGAACGCCTGCGCCGCGACGGGATCGAGGTCGAGCTTCGCGAAAGCGCCGGATCGGTCGAGAACCTGTCGATGCTGGCGAACGACTCGACGGTCGACGTTGGCTTTGTCCAGGGAGGCCTCGCGACTGCAGCGCCTGAAGATCGTGTCGTGGCCCTCGGCTCGCTCTACTTTGAACCGCTGTGGCTCTTTATCCGAAGCGGCGTGACGGTCGAGGATCTCAGCGACCTCGCCGGATTGCGGGTGGCGGGAGGTGATGCCGGCAGCGGCACGCGAGCGGTCACCGAACGGTTGCTCGACCTGAACGAGCTTGATGGCGCGGTGAACCTGGTCGATCTGCCGCCGGCGTCCGTATCCGAGGGCTTCGATAACGGTGCAATCGACGCTGCGCTGCTGATTGGCGCACCGGATTCCGACACGATCCGCCGCCTCATCGACAACGACAACGCGCAACTCGTCAGCCTGGCACGGGCCGATGCCTATGTTCGCTATTCGCCGCACATCTCGAAGGTCTTGTTGCCGCGCGGCGTCCTCGACCTGCGCCGAGATCTTCCCGCAAGCGACCTCACCACCGTAGCAGTTACCGCCATGCTTGCTGCTCGTGAAGACCTGCATCCGGCGGTCGTGGACCTATTGTTGATTGCTGCAACGGACATCTTCGGCAACCACAGCCTGCTTGCCAACGCCGGCCAGTTCCCGACGGAGCGATACATCGATCTCCCCATGAGTGAGGAGGCCGAGCGCTATTTCGACAGCGGGCCGCCGTTCCTGATGCGCTACCTGCCATTCTGGGCGGCGACCCTGGTGCAGCGTCTGTGGGTCATTGCGCTGCCCTTTGTTGGCCTCGCGATTCCCCTGGTCAAGCTCCTGCCCCCCATGTACCGCTGGCGAATTCGCCGCCGGTTGCTCAGCCGCTACGCCCGCCTCGATGCAATCGACCCCTACGGCAACCCGCTGCGCGATGATGCCGATCGGCAGAAGCGGCTTACGATGCTCTCCGAACTCGATCATGAGTCGGCCGCCGACATCGTGCCGCGTAGCTACATGGATGACGTCTACAAGCTGCGCCGGGACATTGACCTGGTGCGAAAACGCCTGTCCCGGCCCGAACCGGCGCCGGAAAACGCGGCCGGCGGAGCGCTCGCGGATTGAGACAGGGGGGCGACCAATGCCTCAGGAAATCCCCCGAAATACCCGTATAAGTCGTCGAAAAGTGCTGATTTCCGACTAAATGACCGCAACTTCGGCCAATGTCCGGATTGGCCGACGTCCGCCTTTCGACCTGACAAAATGCCGAACAGGTCCCGTCATCGTTCGGCAACATCGTTCACCATAACGGCGCTCATGAAACACCTGATTTCTATCATCGAGTCTGCGGCTCCCTCGGCGGCCATGCATATTCGCCGGCAAGCCTATGGCCGGGCCGGAGTGCGCGACTTCCTCATCGATGTAATGTCGCTGGCGAACGCCAGCGTCGAAGGACCACGACACATAGTCGTCGGGGTGGAAACCGACGCGGCCGGGCGGCGGCAAATCAACGGCGTCGCTGAAGAGGATTTTTCAGGAAAGCCTGCCTATCAGCGACTGGTTAAGGAGTGCATCGAACCGCCGGTCAGAATTCGTTATCACCGCATCCCTAAGGGGAACAAGCTGGTCGGCGTTTTCGAAATCGCCGACAGCCAGGATCAGCCCTACATGATGCGCGTCGACCAGTCGGAGACGCTGCGTCGGGGAGACGCCTACCAGCGCGTGAACGATCGAGCCGTGAAAATGGGCCGCTCAAAGCTCAAGGCACTGTTCGAAGCCAATTTCGCAGACGCGGTTTCTGCATCGCATATCGAAGTGGGCTTTCCGGGCGACATCATCTTCAAGGACCTGAAGATTCCAACCCATAGCTTTGAGTCTCTGCCTTCGAGGCTGGCGGCGGCGCGCCAGCGCGAGATGCTGGCATTCAAGCAACAGCAACATCAGGACGGCGTGCAGACAGGTCTCGCGAGACTGAACTATGCGAGGCTGTTCGGCTCCGATGCCGCGTACGTCGATCATTCCACTCAGACACTCATCGGACAGCTCGATGAGGTCGTCCAGGACTTTGCCGAGGATGACGCCCGGTTCCTGTTCCACGACAACGCCCACCTGCTGCAGATCGTCGCTTACAACCAGAGCGAGGAAGAACTCAGGAATCCTGTGTTCACCGTTGTCCTGCCGAACCATCGGGCGCTGAAGATTGCCGATGAGCTGCCAATGATCGAGCGCGACGGCAGGCTCATCAAGTACCCGCCTGAGCAGCGTGTGATGTACCCGGAGGTCCGTCGTTCACGTAACGCGGTCAAGGTGACTGCAAGGATGGATGGGCTGCTGCCGGGGGAAATGTCGGAAGTGTTCCAGGTGCCGCTCAGAATCTGCGCTGGCGACGAGCTGGCCGGCCGCAAGCTGGGCCTGGTGTATTCATTGAGTTCGAGCAATCTGCGCGAGACGGCCAAGGGAAGCCTGACCCTGCGCCTGCAAAAGGCGGCCTAGCCAGGCATGGACTCCGTTTCATGATCCGTGGGCTGCCGGGTGCCGCCCGCCGGCGTTCGCAACGGCGATCGATCCAGCCACCGGGCGTACTCCCGGTTAGCAACAAGCAATCGGAGCCAGCCAAGCGTGGCGCCGATTGCCAGTAACAGGCCGGTGTCCATTAGCTGAGCACGACGGCGAAGAAGGCGGCGAATATCAGGGCAAGCGTCAGCCAGTACAACGGCGACTTGCGCGGCTCGGGCGAATTTTCGGTCATCATTGCCAGCTCCTTCATCAAGATTGATTCTGTGATCGCGTGACGTCGTATGCGTTGCCTTTCTCGGCGGCCCGCCATGCGGATTTGAGGGTTTCCTGACCGTAGCGACGAGTCCACGCGATGATCTGCTCGCGTTGCGCCGTGCTATCAATCGTGGCGGTACTGCGATCAGTGTTCGGTCGTGCCAGCGGGGTCATTCCGTTCATGGTTTGTGCTCCTCTGCCGTGGATCTTGTTCACGTTCAGAGTAGGCCGGCAGGCGTCTACCGGCTTGGCCGAAGCCACCATAATTGGGTCTTTTTGCCGCAGACAGGAGTCAGTTCGAGGGGCGCGAGTGCTGTTTCCGCTCGTGGAACGCCAGCATTTCCACGATGCCGGTGGCCTCAGCCCGGCCGCGCTCATGGGCTTCGCGAAGCCGCTCCGGAATGCGTTCGTCGAGCAACAAACGTGACATGGCGAGGGCCTGAGATCCCTCATCATCCAACAGCAGGTAAACGTAGGCCACCAGCTCTCGAACCTGCTTGTTAACGGCCAGGCTTTCACACAGGCCAGCGATCAGGCCGCCGGCCAGGGCCTGCCGTTCGTCGGCTCGCTGGTTTTCATTGAGGCAGATGGACCGAATCCAAAGGTGTGCCGCCCGAGCGACCGCGTCGGCCGTTTCGAGGGATTGGTCGTGCTGCTCGGGAGAATCGTCTTGTCGGGTTTCGCGCGTCATGGGCGCGACAGTACGCAGCGCTAACGATCAGCTCTTGTCCGTTCCGGTCGAATTCGATTCAATGGACGTCACATGCTTTACGAACCGACATCTTTGGCTTCCGTTTCTGGCCTCATCGCAACGGCGCTCAAGGAAGAGTACGGCCTCGATCCAGCCCCGGTGTTCGCCGAGGCTGACCTCGAGCTGCCGCCGTTCAACACGCCCCAGCTGCGTTACCCGCAATCGAACATGCGGAGGCTTTGGGCGGCCGCCAAAGAGGCATCCGGCGATGAGGAAATCGGCTTAAAAACTGGCTGGTACGTGCAGCCCGGGCACCTGTATGCGCTCGGCTATTCGTTCCTCGCGAGTTCGACACTCCTGGGCGCATTCCGCCGTATCGAACGCTATGTGCAGGTGATGTCAACGGCAAGCGTCGAGCTCCGAGTGGAAGACGTTGGCGATGGCTATAGCTTTAGTGCGGATTGGCCGGAGGAGTCAACCACCCCGCCCCGAGAGGCCATTGATGCCGGGATGACGGCGTTGTTGGCGCTCTCCGACGCAGTGTCGGAGAAACCAGTCAGACCCATTCGAGCGGAACTTACCTGTCCGCCGGACGTTCATCCGGAAGGGTATCGCAACGCGCTGTCGGCGCCCGTGAAGTTTTCATCAGCGCTGGGCGTTCTGATCTTTGATCGGGAAACGCTCGAGGCGCCGCTGCCCCGCGCTACTCCCGAAGTCGCCAAGGCAGCAGATCGGATTGCCGAGCAGTACCTCGATTCCCTGGATCCGCACAAGGTTGCCTCGGCCGTGCGTCGGCTGCTCATTGAAATGCTGCCCTCGGGCCGCGTTGACCAGGATCGGATCTCTCGCCGATTGAATCGCAGCACCAGTACCCTGCAGCGACAGCTTCAGGCAGAAGGCCACAGCTACCGGGAAGTGCTGGAAAGTACGCGGCGAAGCCTGGCCGAAACATACCTTGCGGACGGCCGGCATTCGCACGCTCAGATCGCCTATCTGCTCGGCTTCTCCGAGCAAAGCAACTTTTCCAGAGCATTCCGGCGATGGACATCGATGAGCCCCCGCGAGTACCAGGCGCAGGCGGGCTCGAAGGAATCCTGAAACCCTCGCATTACGGACCTTGGCCTTAGCGTACGCGTTCGCCGAGGCAGCGACACCGGCGGTTCCCGCCAGCGCCCGATCGTTCGTTACCCTGAGTCGTCGCAGTAAGGTTACCGAGGTTCTCCCCGGGCGATAGCGCCCGTCGATGCGTTATTCCAGTGCATAACGTCGCGGCAGGAATTCCAAACCCGACCCGGCAAAGCGTGACCGAGCGCAAAGCTCGTTTCGGTGTCCGTCGCTAGACTCGTCGCAAGCATCGAGTAAAGCACGTGACCTTCGGAAAAATCTCATCCAACAAACAGTCAGGCTTCAGTCTGCAAGAGCTTGTCGTCGCCCTGGCGATTGCGGCTGCCATCGTTTCCGTCGGCGTACCGGGGTTCAACAGCACGTTGGACAATCAGCGTTTGCTGGCAGCCACGGACGACGTTGTCTCGACCCTGCATCTGGCGCGGAGCGAAGCGCAGCGCCGGCAGGGCCATGTGACGATTTGCCCAAGCGCCGATGGCGCTGGTTGTCGACCGGATTCCTCCTACTGGCGTGATGGCTGGATCGTCGTTGCTAAAAGCGCGGGGACAAACCTCGGCCGTGTCGAGCGTGACGACCATGTCATTCAGTCGTTACCGGCGCTGCATTCAACAATCGGAATGACGTCGATCGGCGGCATTGTCGATTTCATCAGTTTCCGACCCGACGGCACGATCGGTGCGCCCGGCGCCGGCGGCACGGTAACCGTCTGTGACGATCGCGGTGATGCAGCGGCACGCGGCATCGTCGTGCAGGCCTCGGGCGAATGGAGCATTTCCCGCGACAGGGATCACGCGGGCAGCCCGCTGACGTGCAGCCTCCAGAGACTCACGGAAACGTCGTCCGAAACGGGTGCCCGGGCACCTGGCCGAAGCACGGCGGACTGATCGGAAGTACGACAGGGAAATGCATACTCAGCAGTCAATCAATCGGAGACAGGCAGGCTTTACCCTCCCCGAAATCATGTTTGCACTGGCCATCGTTGGCATCCTGGTTTCGATGGCCTATCCGTCGTTCATGGATAGCTTGCGCCAGAGCCGTCGTTCAGACGCGCACTCGGCGTTGCTGATTGCCAGCAACAAGCTGGAGCGATTCTTCAGTGCCAACGATACCTACACCACCGACGAACAGTTGCTTGGCTTCTTCGCCGAGGGCGACAGTCCTGCGCTGTCAGCCGGCGGTCACTACACCATCACCGTGACGCCGGGCAACAGCGGCATCAGCAGCAGCTATGTCGTCACCGCGGCCGCCGCCGCCGGGCAACGGCAGGATGCAGGGTGCACGACCCTGACCGTCGACTCGACCGGGCGTCGTACGCCGGACCCAAGAACCTCGACCTGCTGGTAGCCGTCCGTTTCGGAATCAGCCCTTTCGCGCTTGCTCTGCGCGACCCTTATAATCCGGGCCCTCAAAGGTTTTACGCGGGCCATCATGCACAACAAAATAATCCTCGCGACACTCATTTCTGTTGCCGCTCCAATCGCTGCCGCTCAGGAGCAACACGCCGACTACGTTGTTCTTGGCAAATCGATAAATCATCGCCAGTCGCCGGCGGGGGACCTGTCGCTGCTGAACACCGTTTTCTTCGCCGAGATCTTTCTAGTGCCGGATGGCGACGTGCGGAACGGTCGGCTGACTGGCCCTGGAGATGCGGCGCGCGGCCTCGAGTTTCCGGAGGGGCAGATTCAGTTCCTCGCCGGCACACGCCAGTACAGCATCGAGGCCCTGACCGAGCTGTATCCTGACAGCACCTACTACTTCAGCTTCGATACCCCGGACGGCAACGTTCGCGACCTTCCGGCCACGTTTCGACGCGATGCCGGCGAAACCCGCAACCCCGGCCCTATCCGTGTCTCGCTCTGGCAGGGTGGCGAACAGGCAGATCCCGCATCGATTGATCCGGACTTTGACCTGACCGTACGCTGGAGTCCGTTTGAGAAAGGGGCACCTGATCCTCGCGGCATCGCCGAAGACATGATTTACGTGATCATGGGCAACTGCCAGGGCGAAGAAATCGTGCACAGCGGCCACGCCATCAGCGACGCGTCGGCACTGACGTACACCGCAAGCGACTTCACGGTGCCTGCGGCCAGCCTCGCACCTGGTCAGCCCTTCCAGCTCGAAATCGAGCATTCGAATATGGATACGGACCGGCAGCGCAACATCGAGGTCATAGTGACCTATGCGGCAACGACCTTCGTTGATATCCGGACGACCGGCGTCGACGAGTCAGCGCTCAATTGCCCGGCCGTGCCTTACGCCATGGACGGAGGGCAAACGGATCGGGAGCGGAAGCGCTGACCGCAGGGATCAACCTTTTTCCCACTGCTCGAAGCCAGTGAATTCTTAAAGTTGCTGCAGGTTGTATTTTTCGAGGATGCGCGTCAGCTCATCGCTGGCCCGCTGGCGGTGATCGTAGTGAATTTGCCGGGCTGCCTCCCAGTCCCCGCGTTCGATAGCGTCAAGCAACTGTTGGTGATCCTTGATCGACCCGGTGGGTTTTTCGCGTAGTCTGAGGGTAACCATGCGCGCTCGGTGACCCTGGTCCCTCACCGTGTTTGCCATACGTGCGAGCCGACGATTACCGCAGAGTTCGATCAGGCATCGGTGGTATTGCTCGTCCGCCTTGGCCCAGGCTTCAAGATCGTCTTTCGCCAGCGCTTTCTCCATACGCTCCGTCGCGCTTCGCATCGGTTCGAGATCTGCACGCGACGGGTTTTGCCTCGCCAGCAGCTCTGCCGCCATGGATTCCAGCGACGTGAGGATGTCGTAAATCTCCTTCATGTCCGCGGCAACGATGGGAACGATGCGGACACCGCGACGCGGTATCAGTTTGACCAGCCCCTCATGCTGCAGTCGGATCAGTGCTTCACGCACCGGTGTCCGGCTGACGCCGAGATCTGCGGCAATCTCCTGCTCCAGTGCCTGGTAGCCGGGGTAATACTTGTTGTCGAGAATCCTTTGTTTGACCTCGTCGTAAGCGAAGTCGACCAGGGATTTCTTGCTGCTCACCGCCATTCGGCCGCGCACCAGTCCCAGTGAATCGGCTTGATACCTCTCACAGGTGCCTCAAAACTCACAATCCGGTCTCCGAGTAGACAGCCCAGGTACGATCTTCGCCTCCCCGGCCCGCCGAATGCAATGCTGGACACGTTTCGAAGTTGGCTCTGGCCCACATTGCCAAGATGCTCAGGCTGCATCTCGCGGCTGAGGTAGGCTTTTTCGACGGCGGATACGTGTTCGGGATCGCTGTCGCTGATGATGAACTCCTCAGCGCCGTTGGCATCGATCCTAATCACCTGATTGCTAACAATGCTAACGATCCAGATACCGCCAGCCTCATCGAAGCAAAGCCCGTCCGGAAAGACTCCTTCACCGAATTCGATGACCGTCTCTCGCTTGCCGAGCCCGCCATTGCCGGTGAGCCGACAGCGCGACAGGCGTCGGGCGAAGGTTTCATTGATGTATAGCCAATCGCCGCTCGGGTGAAACTGGATCTCGTTGGTGTAGCCAAGACCATCAGCCACGATACGGGCTCCCTTGCGGTCTGCAACGGCAACGAATCCATCGGCCACGTCTGCTCGCCATGCACGATGACGTGGTCTTTGCCTTGTGCTGACCGTAAACCACGTACGGCCATCGACATCAGTGGTGACGAAGTTGCAGGGTGGGAGCTCCTCGCCGTCGATCGAGGTCACAACCGGTGAGCAAGCCCCTTGTGTATCCAGCCGCCAGATGCCGCCGTCGTCGCCAAGGTTGGCCAGCAGAAAACTTGAATCGGAGCAGAGTGCAATGCCGTTGGGTTTGAGAGTGATCGGCGGGTCCTTTGCAACCAGCTGTGACTGCGCGCCATTCGCGGCAACACGCGTGACGCCACCGTCCCAGTTAGAAGCATAGAGGCTGCCGTCCGATGTACAGAGCACGCACTCAGGGCGCCTAAGGCCTGATCCGACAAACTGAAGGTCGCGTAGCTCTACAACTGACATCAGGATTGCCTCGCAGCGCCTGGTCGACGGAAGAGCTGGAGTTCCTGAACGTCGTCCGGACGGTAACCGCCCATCACCAGGCTACCCATGTAGCCGGTACCGAAGCTGATCAGGTGTCCGAGGATTCCGATCATGATCGGATTCATTTGAAAGTTGTAGGGTCCGAGATCGACGATTCTTGCGGTGGGTTCGGTCAGTACGCCCCAGGCCGTGAACAGCAGACAGGCTGCGATTCCTGTGTAGCATCCGCGACGGGTTGCCCGAGTGGTTAGGAATCCCAGCGCGAAGACGCCAAGCGTCCCCGCCGAGACAATGACGGTAATCACCAGCACACGCTCTGCAACCGGCGCGCTGTCAGCGGTCGGTATAAGCACGATGGCAATCCATGCCGCGGCGACTCCGGCCAGCAACACGATGAGTTTGCCGATCATGAGCTGCGCGCGGTCACTGAGTCCCGGGACAAAGCGGCGAAAGTAGTCCTGGGTTGCTACCGTGGCAATACTGTTGAGGTCCGAGCTGATCGACGACATGGATGCAGCGAGAATTGCGGCGAGAATCAGGCCAACCAGGCCGGCGGGCAGATAGTTGACGATAAAGAAGGGCAGGGCGTGGTCGCCGATCGTCGGCGCTTCAACATCAGCTTCTGCGAAAAAGCCGAACAGAAACGCTCCGATGAGATTGAAGCAGATCAGGACGGGAACCGACAGCAGGGCGCCAATCAGCGTACCGCGTATCGCTGCTTTTCCCGATTTGGCGATTAGGTAGCGCTGCACCATGGCCTGGTCGCAGATGTAACGGCGGCTCCATTGAATGGCCATCGCCGCAGCAAACATCCATATCGTCCGGTCGTCGGGGTCGAAAAGACTGGCGAACGAGAGCTCAGACGACCCCAGGTTAAACTTCCCGGCATCCCAGGCTGCAGAAACCACAGCGAGTGGCGCCTCCAGTTCCGGTGCGAGCAGCAATCGGAGCAACACGGCGAGTCCGCCGATTATCAGGAATACACCCTGGAATACGTCGGTGTATACAACTGCTGTGATGCCACCGAACAGCGTATAGGCTGCTGTGAATGCGCCGATCCCGACAATCACGGCACCGATATCCCAGCCGGTCATGACGTTGACGGCGATCGACGTTGTGACGGGCGCTGTGCCGATACCGAACGTTCTCGACATCAGGAAGCCGAAGGAGGTGTACAGCCTGCCGCCGAGGCCGAACCGCCTGCCTATGTATTCGTAAGCGCTCATTCCCACAACGCGGCGGTAGAACGGCACGACGTAGAGCGCGACGAAGATGAGTACAAGCGGCATGACCATGAAACCCGGCACCAGAATCATGCTTTTCTGATAAACGATACCGGGATGGGCTACCAAGGTATTGCTGGAGATCAGGGTAGCCATCAGGGTGAAGCCGATCACCCATTGGGGCATCTGCTTGTCAGCGAGGAAGTACTTTCGTGTGGATTCCTGCCGGCCTGTCGCAGACAGGCCAATGGCGGCAACGACCACCAGGTAAACGATGACGACCGTGTAGTCGACCCAGCTCATAGGTGTGACTGGAGGTCAGGAGACGTCGAGCGACGCCAGCGATTTTCCGATCGCGGTTGCGATGGCGTTCGTTCCGGCATCGCCGCCCAGCTCTCCTGGTATGAGCGTTCCCGTCCGAAAGGCTTCATCGACCGCTCGCACGACGAGTTTTCCAGCAGCGATAAATTCCGGGTAGTCAGCGCGGGCACCCAGCCATTCAAGCATCATCGCGCCGGACAGTATAGTCGCGACCGGGTTCGCAAGACCGCGTCCGGCAATATCGGGCGCGCTGCCGTGACAGGGCTGAAAGACCGCGTGTTCATCGCCGATGTCGGCCGACGGCGCCATCCCCATACCGCCAATCAAGCCAGCGCCTATGTCCGAAAGAATGTCGCCGAACATGTTCTCGGTAACCAGGACGTCGAAATCCCAGGGCCGCTTCACCATCATCAGTCCAATGGCATCGATGTAGCCATGGCTCGCCTCAATATCCGGATACTCGGACCTGACCTCGTCGAACACCTTGCGGAAGAAGGCGAAAGCGCCGAGTACGTTGGCTTTGTCGACGCAGGTGACGTGCCCCGGATAGCCCTCCGCTTTTCGTCGCCTCGCCAACCGGAAAGCGTGATGGAAAAGCCGCTCACAGGCCGATCGTGTGATCTCGAGCGTGTCGCGAGCAACGTCGTCGCCAACCATTTCGCAATTGCCTCGAGACTTGAACAAGCCCTCAGTCGACTCACGCACCAATACAAAATCGAGATCTCCGGATCTTTCGTCAGTGAGTGCACGGCTGAGCCCGGGTACGGATCGGATCGGTCGAACGCCGGCATACAGGTCGAGTGTCTCCCGAAGCTCGAGTTGCGGAGCGATCTCGGTACCGTCAGGGTAACGGATACTGGGTAACCCCATCGCGCCCAGGAAAATTGCATCGCAGCTCCGGGCTCTATCCATGGCTGCTGTCGGTAGCGACTCGCCCGCCCTCTTGTAGTGGGCTGCACCCGCCTCGAGAGAGTGGTACTCCAGAGGTCGGGCGCCTGCTCGATCGATAGCCAGATCCAGGATCTTCGTCGACGGTTCAATCACTTCAGGACCTATGCCATCGCCGGGCAGCAGGGCAATGTGAAACGGGCGGTCACTCATGGAGTTCCCTCGCTGAGCTGCCACTTGGCGACTGTTTTGGTCGCCACCCAGGGCGATACCTTCTGGTCGAAGTCACGGAAGTGCTGGCTTTGCAGATGCAGATCGAAGTCACTCGAAGTCGAATAACACTCGTAAAGAAACACGCTCGATGAGCCATCTGCAGCCAAGGCAACGTCGAAACTGTGACAGGCGGACTCCAGCTCCAGCGAATTCTTCGCCTGCACTTGGACTGCTTCGATAAACTCATCAAAGTGCTCGGCGTGCAGCTTGAATTCAACGGTTACAACAAACACTCAGGATTGCCTCCTAGGATGTGAAACGGTCTGCCAGATCGCGAATCTGTTGTTCGCTTAGCAGTCTTGTTGGTTTGCCTTCCAGCATGAACTGAAGCTTGGCTGCTTCCTCAAGTTCCTCGATGGCATATACCGCCGCATCGAGATCCCGACCGGCAACGACCGGCCCGTGATTGGCAAGCAGGATCGAGCGGTAGTCCTGCGCGACGGCTTCGACCGCATCGGCCAATGCCTTATCCCCTGGCGGGAAGTAGGGCAAAAGCTTCAGGCGACCCAGCTTCATGACGAAGTAAGGCGTCATCGCTGCAATCGGTTGCTCCGGATCGATGTCTTCCCGGCAGGCGAGTGCAACGGCGTGGCAGCTGTGCAGGTGCGCAACGGACGTCGTATCTGTCCGCTGTCGATAGAACGCAAGGTGCAGGAAGGCTTCCTTCGACGGTGGGTCGCCGCTCTTGTGCTTGCCTGTCAGATCGAGTTTCGCGATCGTTGCCGGATCCAGGCGGCCCATGCAGGAGTTGGTCGGCGTAACGAGTATCCCGTCGTCAACGCGCACGCTCAGGTTGCCGGAGCTGCCGGGCACCAGTCCACGGCGGTAAAGCGATTCACCGTGTACGACCATCTGCTCCCGAATCCGGTTTTCCGCAGTACTCACGGCAGCATCTCGAGAGCACGTGAGAAGAAATCGTCGCTGCCAAAATTCCCGGATTTGAAGGCGATGCACAGCGACTCGTCGCCCTTGCTGACCATCCAGGGCACGCCGGGATCGATTTGCGGACCGATCGTGAGTTCTTTCAAACCGAGCGCGGCGCCAACCGCACCCGAGGTCTCTCCACCGGCGACAATGAATCGCCGCTTTCCTCGGTCGTATAGCGCGCGAGCAACGCCGGACAGAATCTCCTCAACCCGCTGTCCGGCGTTCTCAGCGCCAAGGCTGCTCTGTATCTCTGCCAGCTCTTCCGGTTCTGCAGATGAGTAAATCAGCACGTCACCCTCTCGTGCCGCTCGAGATACGCGTTCGGTCAGGGAGTCGATATCGTCCGACGGCGCCTCCTTGCTCAGTGGGTCGATACGAAAGGACGCAGCCATTCGGCTGAATCGGGCAACCTGTGCCCGAGTCGCCGTTGAGCAGCTTCCGGCGAGAACGACCGCACCACCTGCGGTGGCCGGCATTGCAGGATCCGCCGTTTTGGGCTTGAGCAGATCCCTGGCAGCGAGCTGAGCGGGCAGTGTCGCACCGATGCCCGAGGCGCCGGTGATTACGGGCATATCTGTCACTGCGCCAGCAATGCAAGCCAGGTCTTCGTCGGTTTCCGCGTCTGTCACGAGGTAACGGCAACCCTGCTCCTCAAGCTGCTCTAGCTCTGAGCGCAACCTGGAGCCGCCCGCGCGTACCGTTTTCAGGGGCACCAGGGCGCTTGCGCCGTATGCTGTCTGCGCGTCCATAAGCCGAAGCAACGACGATTCGGTCATCGGCGTTAAGGGATGATTTCGCATCGGCGATTCTTCGAGCAGAACGCCGTTAACATAGAGCATGCCGTCGCGAACCGTGCGACCTGTGGCCGGGAAGGAGGGGGCTACGATGGTTGCCTGAGCTTCACAGAGGTTCAATAGCGCATCGGCGACGGGACCGATATTGCCTTCCGGTGTCGAGTCGAAGGTCGAGCAATACTTGAAGTAGATCTGTCTCGCTGATGCGCCGCGGAGAAAGTTCGCAGCTTCGATAGAAGCCCTGACGGCGTCCGCGGCGGGTTCGGTTCGTGACTTGAGTGCGATCACGCAGGCCGGATACTGATCCCAGTCGATGAGCGAGTCCGCTGGCGGGACTCCCAGGTGCAGCATCGTCGGCATGCCCGCCTGGTTCAGCATCAGGGCCAGGTCTGTCGCGCCGGTCAGATCATCAGCAATGCATCCAAGAAGAAGGGGCATGGTCGGTTAACTGCGCCAGGTAAGGAGATTCGAAAAACGACTTTGACAAGTCAGGATTTAACGTATACGTTAACGTACACGTTGTCAAATGCGTTATATCGTTTTTTCCACTTATTCCGGGGGGAATTCATGCAAAAGCAATCGCTTACAATCGTTCTTGCGATAGCTGGGATGACATTCAGTGCGTCGGTCTCTGCCCAGAACGAGGCGCAGCAGGACGAGGAATCCACGATCATCGACATGATCGAGGTGGTCGCTGAGTCAGGCTACCGGGCGACCAGCGCAAACAGCGCGACCGGTCTTGCCATTCCGCTCGACGAGCTGCCGATCAACCTTCAGGTCATTACCGGCGCCGTCGTCAATGACTTCCAGTTACTGTCGCAGCGCGATGCGCTGCAGTTCCATGCTGCCGCTGACGACAAGCGCATACGCGGTTTCAATAGTGGTGAGTTCTTTCGCAATGGATTCATTCACCTGAGCGATACACCCGGTTACACGATAGAGCGAATGGAGATCATCCGCGGCCCGACGGCAGTCCTGAACGGTCCTGTGACACCTGGCGGCGCGGTTAACATCATTTCCAAAAAGCCGAGAGTCGACGAAGACTTTGGTGAGATCGGCACGTACTGGGGTTTCAGCGGTGACGATCGGGACAACCGTGGCTTCAACGTGGACTTCAACGTCGGGTCACTAGGCGTCGAGGGCGACCACGGTCCGCTGGCCGCCTTCCGCTTCGTCGGTGGATTCCAGGAAGACTCGGGGTTCGGTACACGGGCGAACAATGAATCCGGGTCTATCCTGCCGATGTTGGAGCTACGACCTACTGAAGACACGGTCATCAACCTTGAGTATTACGAATACAGCATCAACACCGACCGCACTGATCGCCCGATGGGCATTGAACTGTTCTTACCGGGGCCGACGGCCGGTGAGGAGATTCCGATCGCGCTTGGCTATGACGTCGACCCCAGGACCAGCTGGTTCGGTGAAGACACAGACATCGAGGAATCGCTTAACGATTACTCGGTCTCGATTGCGCATCAGTTCAGCGACCAGTTCCTTGGTCAGGTGCTGTACAACAAGCATCGTCGAAACTTTGATTTCGGTCCCGGCAACCGGCCGAGAATCGACATCTTCTATCGCATGGTGCCCACAGCGACCGCACCGCCGGGGTCCATTGATCCGGCCGACTTCGAGTTGCGACGCCTGACCGAAGACCTGTTTCTCGGCAACGACATCGATCAGGCTACGGCATCCCTCGCCTGGCTGCCTGATTGGAGCAGCGGTACGCACCAGTTCGTGGCTGGCGTTCACTACTACGACCAGAATGCTCGCTTGACGATTCAGCGACCGCGCCCGGCAAGCGATCTCGGCACGTTCTATTTCGACTTCTTCAATCCGGCAACCGTCGAAACCGATGATCTGCGCTTCAATCAGTCCGGCGAAGACATTGTCTGGGCCACTGTGCTGGATCGGCGCGAGAACGTATCGCTCAACAATGTCTTCCTGAACTATCACGGCACGTTCATCGACGACCGGCTGAGCGTTCTGTTGGGCCTGACTCAGAGCAGTATCGAAATCCGACGAGGTGACCCGCGAATTTCACCGTTCGTCTGGAATACGATCGCCGACAGCGACGAGTTACTGGTACAGGCGGGCTTTGTCTTCGATCTAACCGAGAGCCTTGGCGTCTACGCGAACTACTCCGAATCTCAGCTTCCTGACGTCAACGACCCGGATTTCAGCACCGCTCCTCCAGTTCGACTCGGCGAACAGACCGAGGTTGGTGTTCGATACTCGCTAATGGATGGATCGCTCAGCGGGTCTTTCGGTTACTTCCAGATTGATGAGAATCTGATCGGTGAGACAACCCGTACAGCGGAAGCGTCCGGGTTCGAGATAGACGCCGCGTGGGCACCCAATGACATGCTCTCGGTGGTATTCAGCTACGCCAACGCCGACACGAAAGTCACTGCGAGCTCGGTCGCCGAAAGAGTGGGTGACCCTCTGGTCGACGAGGTGCCCGACAAGGCGGCGGTCTGGACTGTCTATGACCTGCAAAACGGCTTTACGGTCGGTGGCGGATACATCTGGACTGGTGAACGGGTTCGACCAACGGCAGCCGCTGCGCAGTCGGTTAAAAAGCTTGATGGCGAGATCCTGCGATTCGAGGCGGAGTCTCGCCTCGATTTGTTCGCTAAGTACAATGTGAACAACTGGGAGTTCTCGCTGAACCTCAGGAACCTGACTGAAGAGGTGAACATCAGCAATACGGTACCGCGCGTACCGCTGCAGGGCGGCGTCAAACCGAACGGATCTCCCTATGTCTTCGATGGCGAAATGGAGATCATGCTCGGCGCAACCTATCGGTACGGCGAGTAGACGCTTCGCCGGCAGGCTCCCCCAAGCAGGCCGGTCGCCGGCTTCGTCGATCTCATCGACGAAGTCGGCGACCGATGCAAATGGTTCAGGCCTCGACCCGCTCCAGCGCCTCGCAGGCCTCCATCCACTGCTCTTCCGCGTGTGACAGTCGGGACTTGATCTCGGCCTGATCGGCGAGCAACGCCTTCAGCGTTTCGGATTCCGAGCTGTCGTAGATAGACCCGTCGGCAAGCCTGTCGTCGAGCGCGCGCTTTTCCCGCTCGAGCTTCTCAACCTCCGATTCCCAGCGCTGCGCCGTTTTCTTCAGCGGCGCGAGGGACTGGCGCCGTTCCGCCTCCAGGCGCTTGCGAGCTTTCCTGTCCTGCGCGCTTTCGGCAGCGGGTGTCGCCTCCGCAGCAGCCGTCGCACGGTTTCGATTGGCCAGCCATGCCGGATAGTCATCGAGGTCGCCGTCAAACTCCGTTGCTCTGCCGGCGTCGATCAGCAACAGCCTGTCCGTTGAAACGCGCAGCAGATGGCGGTCGTGCGAGACGATCACCATGGCGCCATCAAAACTCTGGAGGGCAACGGCCAGTGCCTGCCGCATCTCGAGGTCGAGATGGTTCGTTGGTTCGTCAAGCAACAGGACGTTCGGTCGCCGATATACGATAAGCGCCAACGCCAGGCGCGATTTCTCTCCACCGGAAAACGGGCCGGTGGGCATCAGGGCCGTATCGCCCGAGAAACCGAATCCACCCAGCCAGTTTCTTAGCTCGGGCTCCCGGGCCTGCGGATTGATCTGTGCGAGATGCTCCATCGGCGTGTGTTCCGGGTGGAGCTGCTCGACCTGGTGCTGCGCGAAATACCCAACCTTCAGGTCGCGAGCGCGGTGCACGTCGCCCGACTGTCGTTCAAGCTCGCCGGCCAGCAGCTTGATCAACGTCGACTTGCCGGCGCCGTTGGCGCCCAGCAAGCCAATTCGATCGCCCGGTGAGATCGACGCCTCAAGTCCCTGCAGCACCGTCTTGTCGCCATAGCCCGTCGCGACCTTATCCAGCCGCAGCAGCGGGCGGGGCAGCTTCTCCGGTTCCAGCAGTCGAAAACGAAACGGCGAATCAACGTGTGCCGGGGCGATGAGCTGCATACGTTCGATTGCCTTGACGCGACTCTGTGCCTGCCGTGCTTTGCTGGCCTTGGCGCGGAACCGATCGACAAACGCCTGCATGTGGGCGATCTCGCGCTGCTGCTTCTCGTGCTGCGCCTGCTGGAGCGCGAGGCGGGCCGCGCGAACCTTCTCAAACGCCGAGTAGTTGCCGCTGTAGAGCGTGGCGCTGCCCTGTTCGATGTTCACGATGTGGTTAACGGAACCGTCGAGGAAATCGCGGTCGTGGGAGATCAATAGCAGGGTGCCTTCGTAGGCCCTGAGCCAGCCTTCCAGCCAAATGACGGCATCCAGGTCCAGGTGGTTGGTCGGCTCGTCGAGCAGCAGCAGGTCGGAGCGGCACATCAAGGCACGCGCGAGATTGAGTCGTACCCGCCAGCCGCCGGAGAACTCGTTCACCGGGCGTTTCTCGTCACCCGGCTTGAAGCCCAGCCCATGCAGTAGCTGTCCGGCGCGACTGCGCGCGCTGTAACCGCCGATGTTCTCGTATTGGCCGTGGAACTCTGCGAGGCCGATACCGTCATCCGAAGACTCGGCGTCAGCGATACGCTTTTCGAGCGTTCGCAGTTCGGCGTCGCCGTCCAGCACGAACTCGATGGCCGCACGCTCGTCGTTCGGCGTTTGCTGGGCGACCTGCGCGATCGTCCAGTCGGCGGGAAGCGACAGGTCGCCCGAGTCAGCGCCGATTTCACCCAGTATCAGCGCGAAGAAACTCGACTTGCCGGTGCCGTTAGCACCCGTGAGCCCGACCTTCTGACCCGAATGAATCTGCAGGCTGGTGTCGTCGAGCAGCAGTCGCGGACCGCGGCGCAGTGCAAGGTGAGTGAGCTTGAGCATCGAGGAATTGTAGCCGGTATTCCCGCCAATCAGGATTTGTCGGGGACATCTTGTTGTGACGGCGACCCGTCTTTTTTCCGGCCGGTAATGCGATACTCCGCGCCATGCGAAACTGCGGCACGTTCCCAGGATGATATGAGCGACTACGACGCTATCGTCATCGGCGCCGGCCATAACGGGCTTGCCAACGCCACTTTCCTCGCCAGGGCTGGCCTTCGGGTTGTCGTGCTGGAGAAAAACATCGGGGTTGGGGGTATCCCGCTCAGCGATGATTCGCAAAAGAACTGGAAGTCTTCCACCCGGACCTACGCCTCCAGCCTGTTTCACCCGGCGCTTTATCGCGCGCTGGACCTCGGTCGATTCGGGCTCAAGGTGATGCCCGCGGTTAGCAGCACCACCTTCAAACAGGACGGCGACTTCTTCGGCGGCTATTCAAACCCGCATACGCGGCGCCGCGAGCTGATACGACACAGTCCGCGCGATGCCGATGCGGCGTTGCGCTTCGATGCTGATCTCCTGCGCTGGTGTCGCCTGGTTCAGAGCTTCCTGCTGGACAGGCCCATAGACCCCAGCTCTCTGCGAAGAGCCGATCTTATGGAGTTCGCCTCGCTGCTGAAGCAGTTCCACGCATTGAGCGAGAGCCAGCTTCATGAGTTCATTCGCCTGCTTACGATGCCCATCGCTGAGTTCCTCGAAAACTACTTCGAAAACGAAACGATCCGCGCGTACTACGCGGGCGGCGCCATTATCGGTACCGGCCAAGGCGTTTACTCGCCCGGTACGGCCCAGCGCCTGTTGCTGCGAGCAATGGGTGAAGTAGACGGCAATGCCGCCACCTGGGGTTTTGCCCGTGGTGGCATGAGCGCCGTGGCCGGTGCGCTGGCCTCGTCTTTCGAGGCGTCGGGCGGCGAGATACGGACGGCGGCGGAAGTGGCCCATATTGATGTCGCCGGGGGCAAGGCAACCGGTGTGACCCTGGCTTCGGGCGATCAGATCACCGCCGATCTCGTTGTTTCCAACCTCGACCCGCAGCGCACCTTCACCGGCATCATGAAGGCCGACGATGTGCCGCCCGAGCTGCTGGAGCGGGCCCGGAAATTCCGGATTCGTGGCGCCTCCGGTCAGGTGAACATCGCGCTCGACGGCATGCCGACGTTCCCGTCCCTGCCCGAGGGCTCACCGCTAATCGCAGGCCACCTGCACTTCACCGATACCCTGGAGCGCCTTGAGCGCGCTTATGACGACTGGAAAGACGATCGTTGGTCGGCAGATCCCTATCTCGATACGCTCATACCGTCGCTGCACGATGCGACCCTGGCGCCGCCGGGCAAGCACATGATGAGCGTCTTCGTGCAGTACTGTCCGGTTGAACCCGAGGGCGGCTGGGACAGGGCGAAGCGCGCCGCCTTCGGCCAGACGGTCATCGACCAGATCGCCAGGTACAGCCCTGACTTCAAGGAGCTGATGCTGCATACGGTTGTTCTCACGCCTCGTGAACTTGAGGTCGAAGTCGGGCAGAGTGAGGGCAGCCTCTATCAGGGAGAGCCAACCCTCGACCAGCTCTTTTTCAATCGACCGTTCCCTGGCTACGCGCAATATCGCGGTCCGATAAAGGGCATGTATCTGTGCGGTTCGTCCTCCCACCCGGGCGGCGCCGTGATAGGCGCAGCGGGCGCCAACGCCGCGCGAGAAATTCTGCAGGATCTGAAGCGTCCGGACACAACGCGCCGGGACTCTGTCGATGACTGACGCTGTCGACACCCTCGTTATCGGTGCGGGCCATAACGGCCTGGTCTGCGCGGCTTACCTGGCGAAGTCCGGCCGGCAGACCGTTGTGCTGGAAGCGGCCGAAAGCGCCGGCGGCATGGCCGCGATGCTGGAGTTCGGCGGCGAGTTTCGCGCACCGGGGCTTGCCAACACGGCGTTTCCTGTTGATGCGGCAATTCGCCGGGAGCTGTCGCTGGACCGACAGGGTTACGATCCTGATAAAGGTATCGACACGATTGCCCTGGACGAAGGTGGACAGCACCTGACGCTTCGCGGTGATGATGCATCGGGCGCCGCACTCACGGAGAAAGACAGTCGAGCGTTTTCTGCGTTCGTTCGCGAATACCAGTCGTTCGTGGAGGCGCTAAGGCCGCTGACGAACAATCCACCGCCGCGGTTGAAGCATCTC
>CAZFVT010000010.1:0-21266 GCA_964522355.1 uncultured Woeseiaceae bacterium
ATTGGACAGGTACGCCGAGTACCGGCAATCGCGTTTTCGCCGCGGTCATTCCCGGCAGGTGCGCAGCCCCACCAGCGCCGGCGATGATGCACTCCAGGCCTCGATCGAGTGCCGTTTCGGCGTACTCGAACAGCCGGTCTGGTGTGCGATGCGCGGAGACGATGTGCACTTCGTGTGCAATGCCGAGCTCGTCGAGCGTTTCGCTCGCGTGCTTCATGGTTTCCCAATCGGATTGGGATCCCATAATGATGCCCACCTTTGCAGTCATGGCGGTGATTTGTCCTAACTCGTCGTGAGGGAACCCACGAAGCTGCTCTTTGAAGCGTCTGCGTCGCGGAAAAGCCGGCAATTGTAACGCTAGGCGTCGCCGCTGCGCATCCCCGACGTCAGCTGCGCATGCACCTGCCGGAAAATCTGCCGCGCCAGCGTGCGACGCCCGGCGTCGTCGTGGCGGCCGAGTTCGCTAACCAGCGACGGAAGTTCGCCAGGCTCGCCCCCGGTCTGGGCCAGGAACGCTTCCAGCGCTGGGCGACCTTCCTTGACCAATCGGTCTCGCCAGCGTTCCGCTTCCTTGAATCTGGCCTTCTCAGTGAGATCCTCGCGCCTGAGTTCGTCAAATGCGACGCGAACGGCCTGCCAGTCCTGCCGCGCCATTAGCTTGCCGATCAGCTGGCGCTGTCTTCTGAGAGCACTCTTCGAAGTAATCGCCGCGGCCTCGCGGATCGCGGCTACCGACACGTCGTCCAGCGGGAGTTTCGCAAGATCGGCAGCGGATAAACCCACCAGCTGCTCTCCCAATTCCTGAGCTTCATGGTAGGCACGCTTCTTTGCGCTCTTGCTGATTGCGCGGGTAACGGTTCTCTCCCGTGCGTCTCGACGGGACGCTGAGCGGTCCCGATAGTATCATCGCTCGTTCCGTGCGCGGGGTTCCGCGCCTGAGATGGATCGGGAAGGAATGTATGGGCGACGTTACAGCGACGGATCAGCAAAGCGGGCTGGATGAGGATCAGCTTAGCGAGGTTGTCTCGACTTTATTGACTCACGCGCGGCAGAGTGGAGCGGATCAGGCCGAGGCGGCGGCCAGCCACAGCCTTGGGCTAAGCGCCACGGCGCGTCTGGGCGACGTTGAAAGCCTGGAGCATACAAACGATCGCGGTGTCGGAATAACGGTCTACGTGGGCGGCTGCAAGGGCAGCGCAAGTACCTCCGACTTCTCTGCGTCTGCGTTGGCGGAAACCGTCGCCAAGGCGATGACCTTTGCCCGACACACGGGCAGCGACGACTGTGCGGGGCTGGCAGATGCGGAGCTGATGGCTGGCGACGATCTGCCGGACCTCGATCTGTGTCATCCCTGGTCGCTCTCCGTTGAAGACGCAATTGCGCTTGCCATCCGCTGTGAGGACGCCGCTCGAGCGGTCGACAAGCGCATCACAAATTCTGAGGGTGCGACCGTGGCAACCGGCATCGGCGCCCGTGCCTACGGCAACTCACACGGCTTCCTCAAGAGTCAGATGAAGACATCGCACAGCGTGAGCTGCACGGTGGTTGGCTCACACGACGACGATATGCAGCGTGACTACTGGTACTCGGTGGCACGCAACAAAGATGATCTTGATGACGTGGCCGCCGTCGGCCGTCGTGCAGCAGAGCGCACGGTGCGCCGCCTGGGCGCTCGAAAGATCGATACTCGTACGGCGCCGGTAGTGTACGTGCCCGAGCTCGCGCGAGGCTTTGTCGGCCACGCCATTGCGGCGATCTCTGGTGGTGCACAGTACCGCCGTTCCTCTTTTTTGCTGGACGCCGCCGGGGAGAAACTGTTTCCCGAGTTTTTCTCACTGCAAGAGCGACCGCATCTGCCAAGGGCAATGGCCAGCGCGGCCTATGACAATGAAGGCGTCGCCACGCGCGATCGCGACATCGTGTCCGACGGACGACTCGACGGTTACGTGCTGGGCTCTTATTCTGCCCGTCGGCTCGGATTGACGACGACAGCCAACGCGGGCGGAACGCACAACCTCGTCGTGCCCGGCAGCCACGGAACGCAGGACGACCTGCTGCGTGAGATGGGTGACGGACTGCTGGTATCGGAGCTCATCGGCCAGGGTGCGAATGGTGTCACCGGCGACTACTCGCGCGGTGCGGTCGGTTTCTGGGTGGAGAACGGCGAGATCGCCTATCCGGTGCACGAGATCACAATTGCCGGAAATCTGCGAGACCTCTATTTGCGCATTGCCGCCATTGGTCAGGATCAGGATCAGCGCGGCGGAATTCGCTGTGGGTCTTTGCTGGTTGAGTCAATGAAGATCGCAGGTTCTTAGGTCACAGCGGATCCGATCTGCTGTCCACGAGATCCGATAGCGTCATTTCGCCCACGACTCCGCCGACGGCGCTATCCACTTGGCTGACCAGCTCGTCCACCGGGGCTGACCACAGCGGCGGCTTGTCCGAACCCGTTTCGCCGGTCTTTCGAACGACAGCAAGAATGTCGCCAACAGAGATACGGCTCATCTCGCGTCCCGGGATCAGCTCTTCCTTTTCCGTCGTGATCAGCAGCCCCGCATGCTCCAACGCATTGATCGCCGGAGTCATTGTCAGCGACGGCAACTTCAGGGTTCGCGACAGCTCGCGGAAGGTCAGTACCTTGTCCTCCCGGCGGAATGCAACGCCGGTCAAAAACATTACATCGAGCACCAGCCGTTCGCGCATCGCGTTTGAAAGCTGCGGTTCGCGACGGCCGATGCGGAGGTAGGCCGGTCGCTGATGATAGAACGCGATCTGCGCACCGATGAGCAGAATTAACCAGTTCAAATAGAGCCAAAGTAGGGCAGTGATCGCTACGGCGAAACCGGCGTAGATTTCCAGCGTCCGTGCCGAATAGAGAACGAAGGTCGCAAACGCGGCGCTCATCGTTGCCCACATGACGCCTCCGCAAATGCCTCCGATTAACGCTGAGCCTACATTGACTCGGGTGTTGGGCATGAACAGATACAGGAAGCTGAACACGCCAGAGATGATCAAGTAAGGAACAAACTTGCCGGCAAAGACGATGATCGCGCCAAACCGCGGATCGTTCAGCAGGAACTGAACGACGAAGTTTGACTGAATCGTAGTAATCATGCCGATGGCCGTCACCATCAGCATGGGCCCGACGATAAGAACCACAAGGTACTCGGAAAACCGTCTTGCCAGGCTGCGTGGCGTTGAAACGTACCAAACGTAGTTAAAGGACGCCTCGACCTTCTGAATCATCGAGATGACGGTGTACAGGAAAAAAGCGAAGCCCAATCCGCCGAGCACAGATCCGCGGACGTTGTTGACGAGCGTGAGTATTTGCGTCGTTATCTGCTCGCCCTGTTCACCCAGCGGCGCGAGCAATCCGGTGAGGTAAGGCTCAAGCTGTTCGAAGACGCCAAGGCCTTTCAGGATTGCGAAGCTGAACGCGAGCAGCGGAACGATAGACAGGAGCGTGGTGTAAACGAGGCTCATCGCGCGCATTGTCAGCTGCCCCGCAATCAGGTCACGCAGCAGCGCGTATAAATAGCGCAATAGGCTCCGCACCAGTCGCGCGCCTCGGCCATGGCCGAACAGTTCGTCGTTCCAAACAATCCGGTCGATTTTTCGAGCGATGTCGATCGAGCTATACCCCAGCCAGGAATGCGCGAGAGCCTAGCATTTGATGTCCGCAGAGGCGACGATTGGGTCCATGAAAACCGCTGGAAACTATGCCGAACGCATTGTCTGCCTTACGGAGGAAACGACCGAGACGCTCTACGAACTTGGCGAGGATCGCCGCATCGTCGGCATTTCGGGGTTCACCGTACGGCCGCCGCAGGCGCGCAAGGAAAAGCCCAAGGTGTCGGCGTTTACGAGCGCGAAGATTGATCGCATCCTCGCGCTGGAGCCGGATCTTGTCCTGGGATTCTCCGATCTGCAGGCTGACATCGCTGCCGAACTCATTCGCGCAGGCGTAAGCGTGCATGTCTTCAACCACCGATCCGTGGATGAAATTCTCGCGATGATCCTGACCGTGGGCGGCCTGGTCGGGGTCGAATCCCGGGCGCGCCGCTACGTCGACCAACTGCGGGAACGCTTGCTGCGCATTCGACGGCAATCCGAGCAGCAAACCCGGCGTCCGAGAATCTACTTCGAGGAGTGGGATGATCCGCACATTAGCGGCATCCAATGGGTCAGTGAACTGATATCGATCGCGGGCGGCGACGATTGTTTTCCCGAGCTAGCCAGTGAACCCCTCGGTAAGGACCGGATTATTGCCGAGTCCGCAGAGATTGTGCGCCGGCAGCCCGACATCATCATCGGCTCGTGGTGTGGCAAGAAGTTTCGTGCCGAGCGTGTCGCCGAGCGCGACGGCTGGGAAAACGTGCCAGCTGTGCGCAACGGGCAGCTTTACGAAGTCAAGTCTGCGCGGATTCTGCAACCGGGGCCGGCCGCGCTGACGGACGGACTGGATGATCTGCTCGACATCATTAGTCGATGGCGGGAGCAGTGAGCCGCCGCAACGCCTCACGATATTTCTCGGCTGTCTGTGCCAGCACAGCTTCGGGCAAGGAGGGTCCGGGCGCAGTCTTGTCCCAGTCGAGTGTGTCCAGGTAATCACGAACAAACTGCTTGTCGTAACTCGGTGGACTTGAATCCGCTTGATACTGATCCAGCGGCCAGAAGCGCGACGAATCCGGCGTTAGCACCTCATCGATAAGATACAGCTCGCCGTCCGCGTCCAGGCCGAACTCAAACTTGGTGTCGGCAATTACGATGCCGCGAGGCAACGCGTGCTCGGTCGCGCGCTTATAGATTGTCAGGGTCAGGTCACGCACCCGCTTTGCGAGTTCGACGCCAAGCAGCGACTCGGTTCTGGCTAAATCGATATTTTCGTCATGATCACCAACGGCCGCTTTGGTCGCGGGTGTGTACAACGCCTCTTCAAGCCGGCTCGCCTGTTTGAGGCCGGGCGGAAGCGCAATTCCGCAAACCGCGCCGGTGTCCAGGTAGTCGCGCCAGCCTGAGCCGATCAGATAGCCGCGGGCAACGGCTTCAATCGGTAGCGGCTCAAGTCGACGTACGACCAGAGCTCTTGGCTCAAGCGAATGCGCGAGGTCTGTGTCGCTAATTACGTCGCGCACGGCGATATCGGATAAATGGTTGGGCACCAGGTCGTCCACGAGTCCGAACCAGAAGTTCGATATCTGCGTCAGGATCTCGCCTTTGCCGGGAACGGGCTGCGGCAGTACCACGTCGTAAGCAGACAGGCGGTCGGTCGTCACGATCAGCAAGTGCGCGGAATCGACGGCATAAATGTCCCGCACCTTGCCGCGGGCGAGCAGTTCGAGATCGGGAATGTCGGTCTGGAATACGGGTTCTGCGGGCATTTCGGGCCTTGGATGCGGGTCAGTGCGGGATGATTACTCCCCCGGTCGCTCGGAGCAAGCCAACTTCAAGTCAACGGTGGGCTTAAGCAGCCGCCAAGGTTAGCATTGCCCTATGGATCGACGGCTCGTCCCAGGTACAGGCTAAACGTGCAGGTTTGGGGAAAACTGCTCGGCGCCGCTGCGGGCCTTGCTACCGGTCGGCCCTGGATTGCGGCGCTGGGGCTCTTGCTGGGCCATCAATTTGATCGCGGTCTCAACGCCAACTCGAGAACCGGCCACAAGGACAGCGCGGGCGTCGGCGGCGAGTCTCCGACCCGCCTGCCCGAATCGTATGTGAAGGCCCTGTTTCAGGTAATGGGGCATCTGGCGAAGGCGGACGGACGCGTCAGCGAGCAGGAAATTCGCGCAGCGCGTGCGCTGATGCACCGCTTGAATCTGGGCCCAGCGGAAACGCGCAGGGCCATCGATTGGTTCGAGGCCGGCAAGGCGAAGAGCTTTCCAATGTTGGCAACGGTCCGCCGACTGGCGAACGAGACTTCTCGGCGGCCGGAGCTGCGTTCGACGTTTCTGAGGCTGCTAACGGAAGTGTCCTTGTCCAAGGGGCGCATTCGCGCCAGCGAACGCGCGTTACTTTGGGCCGTTTGCAAGGAACTCGATATAGGACGCGTTGAGCTGGCGCAGCTTGAGGCCATGCTGCGCGCGCAACGTGCGTTTCGCCAATCGCCGGCAGGTGAGGTTGACTCGGCTCGAGTGCGCGACGCCTACTCGGTGCTGGGCGTCGATCGCAGCAGTACAAACGATGATATCAAGAAGGCCTACAGACGGCTGATGAACAGACATCATCCAGACAAACTCGCCGCGTCAAATCCGGACTCCAGCGAACTCGCGACGGCGCAGAAGCGCACGCGTGATATACGCGCTGCGTATGAGACACTCAAGGTACGCAGGTCAATCCGCTAGCGCCTTTTTCCAACAGAGGTAGTTCCAGTGCAATCGCAAATCGCTCCATCCATCCTTTCCGCAGATTTTGCCCGGCTCGGCGACGACGTCGCGGCTGTCCTCGACGCCGGTGCTGACGTCGTTCACTTCGATGTGATGGACAATCATTACGTACCGAACCTGACCATCGGTCCGTTGGTTTGCGAGGCGCTCCGCAACTATGGCATCAAGGCGCCTATAGACGTGCATCTCATGGTAGAGCCGGTTGATCGGTTGATCCCGGATTTCGCAAAGGCGGGCGCGAGCTATATAACGTTTCATCCGGAAGCGAGCCGCCATGTTCACCGCAGCCTGGCGCTCATTCGCGACGAAGGTTGCAAGCCCGGTTTGGTCTTCAACCCCGGCACGCCCCTCGACTGGCTCGATCACCTGATCGACGACGTCGACATGGTGCTGATCATGTCGGTTAACCCCGGGTTTGGCGGGCAGTCGTTCATCGAGTCGTCGATTGCCAAACTGGAAGAAGCGCGTCAGCGCATCGACGCGACTGGCCGCGACATCCGGCTGGAGATTGATGGCGGCGTTAAGGTAGACAACATCCGCCGCATCGCGGCTGCGGGCGCCGATACCTTCGTAGCCGGCTCCGCGATTTTCGGTAGCAATGATTACCGCGCAACAATAGCTGCCATGCGCGAGGAGATTGCAGCCGCCCGTCCCTAGACGGCGCTATTTGCGTTAGAAGTTGCGGTTTGGGCGAGCCCCGAACACCACAATCGTTTTGCCGCTGGCCGACACCAGGCCCTGCTCTTCAAGCACCTTGAGTACGCGACCCGCCATTTCGCGGGAACACCCCACGAGGCGACTCAGCTCCTGGCGGCTTACCTTGATCTGCATGCCGTCCGGATGTGTCATTGCATCGGGCTCGTTACACAGGTCCATGATCGCGTGCGCAACCCGGCCGGTGACGTCGACGAAGGCAAGGTCGCCGAGCTTTCGGTTCGTTCGATCGAGTCGGGTAGCAAGCTGCGTGGCAAGTTCGAATACAAGCCCGGGGCTTTCGCTGGCGATCTGCCGGAAACGCGGATACGTCATTTCCGCAATTTCGCACTCCGTTCGAGTGCGAACCCAGGCGCTTCGTGTTGGCTGTTCATAGAACAAGCCCATCTCGCCGAAGAACTGTCCCTTGTTGAGGTAGGCAAGGACCATCTCATTGCCGTCTTCGTCCTCAATCATCACTTCAACCGAGCCGTCGACAATGTAGTACAGGACGTCGGGCAGATCGCCGGCATGAATCATGACCGTCTTGGACGGCACCGTTCGTACACGGCAGTAGCTGAGAAAGCGATTAATTGCGGGTACGTCGCTCAGAGTCTTTGCGCTTGTTTGCATGTCAGGGTGTCCTCGCCGAGAGTGCGCTCATCTTTTAATACAACATGGAAAAAAGAGCAAGCTAAGTCCGTGTTTTGCCGACATTCTTTTCGTCTTGACGGTGAATTGTGCGGCGCATGGCTGCCAGCTCAGAATCGGTAGGCGGTTCGGGTCATGATTTTTGCCGTTGTTCGCATCAGCCTGCGAATCCCCTCAGGCAGCGGGAGCGCACCGGCTGCTTTGGCGTTGGCCCCGTGCTCGTCTTCCTCTTCGCGCATCTTCTTAACGATGGCGCGGCTGCGAACGTCGTTCTCAGGCAGCGTCTGCAGGTGGCCGCTAAGATGCTCAGACACCTGTTTCTCAGTCTCCTCAACGAAGCCCAGCGACCAGCGATCGCCGACGACGCCGCTGGCGGCACCGATGACGAACGATCCCGCGTACCAGATCGGGCTCAGCCGGCTGGGACTCTCGCCCAGTTCCGCGAGTCGCTGCTCGCACCAGCCAAGGTGATCCATCTCCTCGTCCGCCGCCTGCAGCATCTGATTCCGGGTTACCGGGTTCCGCGCAATGGCTGCGTGTCCCTGGTAGAGGCCCTGGGCGGCGACTTCGCCGGCATGATTCACACGCATCAGCCCGGCCGCGTGACGGCGATCTGAGGAGCTCAATTCTCCATCCTCGAGACTGCCGGCCGGGTTCGCCCGCGTATATCGGCTTGCGGGTGTAACGACCGTGCGCAGAGCATTATCAAAACCGCCGATAAGTCGGTCGATTGCATTCAGTTGTCTGGATCCCATGGCGCAAGTATAGAGGATTTCGAAGTTCCGCTGTGGCTGCCGGACAGGTTCCCACTCTCCGAAAAAAGAACGCAGATGGCTCGACAGTGTTCGGCAGGCCGGTATACTGCGCCGCTTGATTTTTCGGCTGCGCGAGCAACGCGCGCCAAACAGAAACCAACGCTGCTCATGGAGTCTCGTCAAGGAGGCAAGCTCATGTTCCGTAAACTGGCCGTTATCTGCATTCTTACTTTCCCAATGGTCTCCGTCGCGCAGGAAGCTACTGAGGCAGGGGAGCCTGATCCCTGGTCCGGCAAGGCGACGCTGGGCTACCTCGCAACCAGCGGTAACACCGAGAACACCAGCATCAACACCGGCTTTGAGATCGGTTACACGCGCAACAAGTGGTTCCACCAGCTGACTGCTAAGGCCGTTAATTCTTCTCAGCAGGAGGAGACCACCGCCGAGGCCTACCAGGCGGGCTGGAAAACGGAATACAGCTTCTCAGAATCGGCATTCGCCTTCGGTAGGGCTGACTGGCGTAAAGACCGCTTCAGCGGCTACGCGCGGCAGCTGTCCGCGACGGTTGGTGCAGGCTATCGATTCATCGACACGGAAAATCACACGCTGAACGCTGAGCTCGGTGCCGGTGCTCGGCAGCAGGACACCCAGGATGGCATCGAGGAAAACGATACGGTTATTCGAGGCGGCCTCAACTATGTCTGGCGCCTGAGCGAGACGGCTCAATTCAACCAGGACCTCGCCATAGAAACCGGTGAGACCAACACCTATATCGAATCCGTGTCGGCGATCAAGGCGACCCTTATCGGCGATCTGGCGCTGGTCGCTTCCTACACCATCAAGAACAACAGCGATGTCCCGGTGGGTCTGGAAAATACCGACACATTCACGGCGTTATCGCTCGAATACGGCTGGTAGCGGCTCGCAGCCCCTGCGGCTGGCATTGAGGATAAGCTAACGCTATGAATCAGAAGCGGATTCCCGGTTCCGGCGAATTAGACATTCCCGGCGGAAAAAGCCGCTAATTCGTTGCATTGGACCGGGTGGTCCAGTAGAATCTCGCGCCTTTCGCCGGTTCATTGCCCGAAAAACAGCGTTTCTCGGGCTTCTGGCGTGGGCGCCGGCAGTGCCCTTAGGCGCCGGAACAAACCCTTTTGGACGTATAAGAACGATGAAGACTTTTTCTGCCAAGCCGGAAACTGTTCGCCGCGACTGGTTCGTCGTCGATGCCGATGGCAAGACGCTCGGGCGCCTTGCGACAGAGATCGCAAGACGACTGCGTGGCAAGCATAAACCCGAATACACGCCACATGTGGACACTGGCGACTACATAGTTGTGGTTAACGCGGACAAGATTCGCGTCACCGGCAACAAGCTGAAGGACAAGATGTATCACCGGTATACCGGCTACATCGGAAACCTGAAGTCTCAGTCGCTGCAGGACGTGATGGACAGCCACCCCGAGCGCGCGCTGGAGCTGGCCGTCAAGGGCATGCTGCCGCGCAACCCGCTTGGCCGGAAGATGCTCTCGAAACTGCGTGTCTACGCGGGCCCTGAGCATGAACATCAGGCTCAGCAGCCACAACCTCTCGAAATCAACGCCTGAGCCTGAAGGCCCGGCGGTAAAAGGCAAAACTCATGGCAGATACCCATTACTACGGCACCGGACGTCGCAAAACTTCGACGGCTCGCGTCTACCTGCGGCCCGGCACCGGTGAAATCACCGTAAACAACCGTCCCCTGGACCGGTTCTTCGGCCGGCAGACGGCGCGAATGATCGTTCGTCAGCCGCTCGAACTCACCAACGCCGTTGACCGCTTTGACGTGACGGTAACCGTGAGCGGCGGTGGAACGACAGGCCAGGCGGGCGCAATCCGACACGGCCTGACCCGTGCCCTGATGCAGTACGACGACAGCCTCCGTCCGGCGCTCCGCCGAGCTGGCTTCGTTACTCGAGACGCTCGCGAAGTCGAACGCAAGAAAGTCGGCCTGCGCAAAGCCCGTCGCGCCACGCAGTTCTCCAAACGCTAAACGCGTTGATGTCCTGGATTTGACCCTGAGGGTCAGTATCCCTGGCATTTGGATTATTGGGGGATCGTCTAGTGGTAGGACTACGGACTCTGACTCCGTCAACGGGGGTTCGAATCCCTCTCCCCCAGCCATAACCAAAAAGGCCCGCACTAGCGGGCTTTTTTGGTTATGGCTGGGGGAGAGATTCAGATTCAAACCCAGTTCGACCAGATCGCGAACGCGATCTGGGACGGCGCAGCCGCCCGAAGGGCAATCCGCCGAAGAAAGCTGCAACTGGCAGAAGCATGATTGCGGATTGATCTTTAGTCCGAATTCAAACATCCGTCGTGAAAAGCGCTTTCGATCCTGGTCTCAGGCTTGATGGGGGACGGTTGTCATGAGTGACTTAAACCGGCGAATCTCCAAGCTCTGGCTCTTGCCTGACCCCACTAAGCTCCTATCTGCCGAATCCCTGAATCATCGGCAATCAGCAGGACGTCCGCCATCCTCTGTGCAAACACGCCCACGGTAATCACTCCCGGAATCTGATTCAGGCGGGTTTCGAAGTCCGGCGGATTGGCGATCTGCAGGTTGTGAACGTCGAGAATATGGTTGCCGTTGTCGGTGACGAAGTCTTCTCGCCAGATCGGCTGTCCCCGCAGCTTGACCAGCTTGCGAGCGACAAAACTCTGCGCCATGGGCAGGACCTCGACGGGTAGAGGGAATGCGCCAAGCATTCCAACCAGCTTGCTCTGGTCGATAATGCAGACGAATTTTCTCGCCGCGGCTGCCAGGATTTTCTCCCGGGTCAGCGCACCGCCACCACCCTTGATGAGGTGACGATGCTTGGTCGCCTCGTCTGCGCCATCGATGTACAGATCAAGATCTCCCACTGCGTTGAGCGAAGACACTTCGAATCCCAAAGTTTCCAGGCGTTCGGTGGTTTGTCGGGAACTGGAGACCACGCGATCAATACGACCGCGGATATCCGGCAGCATTTCGATCAGGTGATTAACCGTTGATCCGGTGCCGACTCCGAGGTTGAAGCCGTCCTTGATGAATTCGATAGAAGCCTCAGCGGCGGCCTTTTTTTGCTGGTCCTGCGTCATGATTGCCTGCTGTTCCGGGCGGGTGATAATCACTTCCCGGGGTAATTCGATGGCGCGGAAGCTTACTCGAATAGCCCTGGTCTTGTCATGCGCAAGTCGGCTTTTTCGGTGGGCAAAAAAAAACGTGCCCGCCGGGGCGGACACGTCTTCTTTCTTCGGTAAGAAGAACCGAAGGGCCTAAAGGCCGCTATCTAGCGCTTCTTTTTCGAAGCCTTTCTCTTAGCGGCTTTTTTCTTGGCCTTCTTCTTTGTGGCCTTTTTCTTGGCCTTCTTCTTGGCTACCTTTTTCTTAGCAGCCTTTTTCTTGGCCTTTTTCTTAGCAGCTTTCTTCTTGGTTTTCTTTTTGGCTGCTTTCTTCTTGGTCTTCTTCTTGGCAGCCTTTTTCTTAGCAGCCTTCTTCTTGGTCTTCTTCTTAGCGGCCTTCTTCTTCGCTTTCTTCTTTACCTTACGTTTGGTTTTCTTCTTGGCTGCCTTCTTCTTGGCGGCCTTTTTCTTCGTCTTGCGTTTGGCAACTTTACGTTTCGGAGCTGCCTTTTTCTTCGTTACTTTTTTCTTCTTAGCGACCTTTCGCTTCGAAGCTTTTTTCTTCGATGACTTCTTTTTAGTAGCCATGGTTTTCTCCGTGTCGGGTACCCGGAGCTGAGTATATACAACGAAAGTAAAAAATCCAGCGAGTTAAGTGATGCTGTTAACGGTTTTGACAGGCGCCAAAAACACTACCGACAAAGGTGTTTGAGGCCGATTCAGAGTTAAACGAAAAGTCGCTTTGGCTGAGCGTACTTTTTCGCGATGAATTCCTTCGCGACTCAGGCGTTGTTCACGCAGTCGGCGCATTTCTCGAAGCGGAAATCACCCGACCAAGGTGGGTAAGTTCAAGCCGATGATTTTCGTTTTGACGTCGTTGCCAGACTACTCAATTGATGTTGCCTTTCAGGACTCCGTTCTCCGTGACAATGTCCAGAAGCGCTATGTCCCAAGGGTTTGCGTCAATACGCTCGACTTGCTGACAGTCGAACGCGACGCCTATCAGCTTTGGGCGCCGGAAGTTTTTGCGGTGTTTCAGGAAGGAGAAAGTGCGATCAAAGTAGCCACCGCCCATACCGATTCTTCTGCCGTCTGAATCAAAAGCAACAACCGGTGAGATGACCAGGTCAATTTTCCCAGGCGACAGGAATTGGCGACTATCAGGCTCCGGTATGCCGAATCGATTGCGCCTGAACCTGCTGTTTTCATCAAGTTCGGCGAAGCGCATTGTCGACCGATTCTTGATAGTCGGTACAAAAATGCGCTTGTTTCTGCGCAACGCGCGTTCAATCAGGCTCCATGTTTCCACTTCGCTATCAGTGGCCAGGTAGCAGCCGATCGTGCTCGCCTGTCGGAATGCCGCGGTGGAGACAATACGATCGCAGATTCTGAGAGATGCAGATTCGCGATCTGTTGCGCTCATCGTCCGCCGCGCCGCTTTCGCCAGCCGACGGTGATCACTTTGAGAGGTCAATGGCAGTCGCTCTTTTCTCGGGCTGCGGTATGCCGGGCAAGTTGTGCGTCGGATAGCAAACGCTTGTGAAAGGAGGCGCCTCCCGCATGTGCCGTCACCGACCGTCGCTCTCGAACCAGAGCAAAAGGTGGGGTCAGACGTGGTGACAACAGGCTGTCCGCTAACGCGGCCCTGCTCACATGTCACCGACAGACTAACGACCCCGAGGTTGGTAATTAGGGTCGAAAGGTTTCCAGGTCTGCGTCGAACACCGCAGGAGGCGCCAATCTAACTTGTTTCCGGCGTTGCCGCCGGACTCAGACACCAGTGTATATCAAAGATCAAGTTGCTGAGTGTTACCCAGTGCAGAGTCCACGCGATCCGACAACAGGCGAATACGATTGCCGACCGTGTCGTCAATGACCTGTTCTTTCTGCTGGGCTGCAAGAAGTTCATTCGCCATGTTCAGGGCGGCCATCACGGCGATGCGATCGAGACCCACGACCTTGCCGCTATCACGAATCTCACGCATTCGTGCATTCAGGATCTCGGCCGAATCCAGCAGCGCCGTCCGCTCGCCCGCGGGGCAGGCCACCTGGTACTCCTTCTCCAGGATGCGAATGCTGACGTGGGCGAACATATCGGACATGGTGTTTATCTCCGGTTGAATACGTTAGAGGATGGCCGCTGCGCGAAGGCGACGGGTTGCAGCTTCGCGTCTCGAGGGCTGCTCGCTAGCCGCCTTGCTCCATGGCCTTGAGGCGCCCGATCATCGCTTCGACCCGAGCACGAACCTGCTCGTTCTTTTGCAACAGGGTTGCACGCTCGGCCGTCAGCGAGTCCTGACGCTGGCGCAGCGAATGGTTCTCACTCTGGAGCTGGTCGCAAACATCCACAAGCTTGTCGACCCGCTCTTCGAGGCGCTTAAGCTCTGATTCGAAATGGGCTGCTGCATCGTCACTCATGCCCTGCAATATAGAGGCGGCCGCAGGGAGAATCAATTGCCGCCGGGAATCCCCGGGCGTGGTCAGAGAGCGCGTTTCATGGGAAAATTTGGCCCGCCAGACCGCGAAAAGTGAACAGACGACGTATGACTGCAAAGATCGATCACGCAGAACTGGATGCCGCTCTGCGGCGCTGCGGCTCTACCTGGGGGGGAAGCCAGGCCCACGGGATGTTGTGCGGCCGGCTGGCCGTGCACGGCGCCGACGGCGCTATGAACTGGCGCGATACGCTGCTCGAATCACTGGATCCAGCGGACGCGCTGCGCGCGGAGTGCGAAATATTGCTCGATGAGGTTTTCCAGCAGACCTGGCGGCAGCTGTCGGAGCGCCAGTCGGAGCTGGATCTTCTGATCCCGGACGACGGTGAATCCTCGGCGGTGCGGGCGCAGGGGCTGGCAGAATGGTGCGAGGGTTTCCTGCACGGCCTGGTGTCGGACACGCATAATGAGTCCGTCCGCCAGCGGCTTTCGCAGGAACCGCTCAGTGACCTTATTCGTGACATGCTGGAGATCACGCGCGCAACCGAGGGCGACGAAGACGAGGAGTCGACGGAAGCCGCCTACGTCGAACTGGTCGAGTACATTCGCGTGGCCGCTCAGCTCGCCTACGAGGAGCTGTCCGAGACGAGAAACGCACCCCTGACGGCGGACAGCCAGGGTGATTCGCCCGAAACGCTTCACTGAGGCAGTCCACGTTTCTGCCTGACCGCGTAACTATCCAAGACCGAGTGCCTGAATGAAGAAAACGGAGTTTCAACGGCGCCGTCGGCAGCTGATGAAGATGATCGGCGACGACGGCGTAGCGATCGTCTGCAGTGCGCCTGTGCAGATTCGCAGCCGCGATACGGAGTATCGATATCGACAGGACAGCGATTTCTACTACCTGACCGGTTTCCCCGAGCCCGAAGCCGTTGCTGTACTGGCACCTGGACGGGAGAACGGGGAGTACCTGCTGTTTTGCCGGGAGCGGGACCGCGAGCGGGAACGATGGGACGGCCACCGGTCCGGCCCGGAAGGCGCTGTCCACCGCTACGCAGCCGACGATGCGTTTCCGATCGACGATATCGATGACATCCTGCCGGGCATCATGGAGTCACGGCGCTGCGTATTTTTCACGATGGGCGCCTACGCTGACTTTGATGCGCGCATTACGGAGTGGGTGAAATCACTGCGGCGGCAGGGATCAAGCGGCGCCCACACGCCGTATGAGTTCATTGCGCTCGATCACCTGCTTCACGACATGCGCCTCTACAAGAGTCGCGCCGAAGTTACCGCCATGCGCAAGGCGGCGCGGGTGGCGACGGATGCACACCTTGCCGCGATGCGGGCAACGCGCCCGGGCTCGTTTGAATATGAACTCGAGGCCGCGTTGATCCATGAGTTTCGTCGGAACAATGCCTGCCACTCCTACAGCCCCATTGTCGGCAGCGGCGCGAACAGCTGTGTCCTGCACTACGTCGAGAACGACCAGCCGCTTAAGGATGGTGACCTGGTTTTGATCGATGCCGGCTGCGAGCTGGACTACTACGCTTCAGACATTACCCGGACGTTTCCCGTTAACGGGCGTTTCTCGCCGGAGCAGCGGGCCGTCTATGAGATTGTCCTGGAGGCGCAGTACGCCGCCATCGACAAGGTGCAGCCGGGTAATCACTGGAACGATCCGCACGATGCTGCGGTTCGCGTCATTACCGAAGGTCTGAGAAAGCTCGGTTTGTTGAAGGGAACGTTGAGTCGCCTGATCAAGGACGAGGCCTACCGCGAGTTTTTCATGCACCGCACCGGGCACTGGCTGGGAATCGATGTTCATGATGTCGGTGACTACAAGGTGGGCGATGAATGGCGGCTTCTCGAATCCGGCATGGTCATGACGGTTGAGCCGGGCGTTTACCTGCCAGCGAGCCGCAAGCTGCCGGCAAAGTTCCGAAACATTGGCATCCGAATCGAGGATGACGTCGCCGTGACCGCTTCGGGTCACGACGTACTGAGCAAGCACCTCCCGAAAGACGCCGATGACATCGAACGACTGGTGGCTGCCTGATGAGCGACAGACAGAATGATTACGATGTGGTCATCGCCGGCGGCGGAATGGTTGGAACCAGCCTGGCGCTGGCACTGGCGTCGCTCGATCTGAATATCGCCGTCGTGGAACCGGTTGCCCGTCAGGCGGAAGGTCAGCCCAGCTTCGATGATCGATCGACCGCGCTGTCGCGCAGCAGCCAGCGTATGTTTACGGCGCTTGGGCTGTGGGATGAAATCGTTGCGGCATCGACGCCGATCAGCGCCGTGCACGTATCGGACAAAGGTCGTTTTGGTTTCGCGCATATCGAAGCGGAAGAGCAGGGCGTCGAAGCGCTGGGCTATGTCGTTATCAACCGCGTGCTCGGCAGCGTCCTGCAATCGGCGCTGGAGCACGAGGAACGCGTCGACGTCCTCTGCCCGGCGCGCCTGGTATCCGCGTCCACCGTCGACGGACAGGCCGTCGCGGTAGCGGAAATCGATAGCGGTCAGCAGCGGGAGCTCAGAGCGCAGCTTCTCGTAGCCGCGGATGGCGCGAGATCGTCGGTGCGCGACATGCTGGCGATTGGCTCCCGCCACGTCGACTATGGGCAGAAGGCCATCATCGGCAACCTGATGACCGAGAAGGCGCACGCGAACCGCGCCTTTGAACGTTTCACGGAGCAGGGACCGATTGCCATGCTGCCCATCCGGGATCAGCGGACGGCTTTCGTCTGGATTCTGTCGACCGGGGACGCCGATGAAATGCTGGGCCTTGACGATGAGGCAATGCTCAAAGGGCTTCAGGATGCGTTTGGCTATCGGCTCGGTCGCTTCTCCCGCATCGGCAAACGCGCGGCCTATCCGCTGTTCCTGAGCAAGGCGCTGCGGCTCGTTGCCGGAAGAGCGGTGCTCGTCGGCAACGCGGCCCACGGCCTGCACCCCGTCGCGGCGCAGGGTTTCAACCTGGGGCTGCGAGACGTTGCTGCGCTCGCAGACTGCATTGCCGATGAATTTGCCGATGGCGACGGCGATGCCGGCCGGGCCGAGCTCCTGGCTCGCTATGCAGACTGGCGGCGCGCCGACCAGCAGAAACTCGTTCGGTTTACCGATGGCATTGTTCGCCTGTTTGGCAGCGACAAGCCACCGCTCCGCGTAGCGCGTAACCTTGGCATGCTCGGCTTCGATCTTGTGCCTGGCGTCCGTCGGCAGTTCGCTCGACACACCATGGGTCTTGCCGGACGCCTGCCACGATTGTCCAGAGGCGTACCGCTGACGTGAGCAGGCGATTCCAGGTGGTGGTTGCCGGCGCAGGCATGGTCGGGCTCGCTCTCGCCGCCTTATTGGCGCGATCGCGCCATCAGGCTGCGCTGGACGTTACCGTGGTTGACGCGGGTCCGCGCCCGGATTTCGATTCGACCGGTGACGTTGACCTGCGGGTATCGGCGGTATCGCTGGGCAGCGCTCGAATTCTGTCGGACGCCGGTGCCTGGCCGGAGATTGCCGCCATTCGGGCCAGCAGTTTCGAGGGCATGCGCGTGTGGGATGCCCGCACGTCGGTTGATGGTCCGGAAACGCTGGTCTTCGATGCGGCCGATTTCGCGGTGCCCGAGCTGGGATTCATCGTGGAGAATGCGCTGATTCGGCACGCCCTGCTTCAGGTCGTCGCGCAGGGTGACACGGACCTGCGGTTCTCTACGGCGATCGAGGATCTGCAGTCGCTCGACGACGACGGAGGCTCACGCGTCGAGCTAACCCTGGCGACCGGCGAACGTCTGCGTCCGGACCTGGTCATCGGCGCCGACGGCGCAAACTCGGGCGTCAGGAAGGCAATGGGAATCGCGGTTCGCGCCCGGCAATACCCGCAGACCGCCTTCGTTACCCACGTTCAGTCCGAGGCCGGACACGGTGGCATTGCCTGGCAGCGATTCTTAAAGGACGGTCCGATGGCGCTGTTGCCGCTCGCCGACGGCCGATCGTCGGTCGTCTGGTCGACGACCCCCGAGCGCGCGGAAGCGGCCTTGTCGGCAACAGACGATGAGCTCGGCGCGATGCTGACAGGCGCCATCGACGGTGCCTGCGGTGCGTTGACGGTTGACGGTCCCCGCGGCTCTTTTCCCCTGCGGGCGCAGCACGCGAGGCACTACGTGCAGCCCGGCGTAGCTTTGATTGGCGACGCGGCGCACAGCGTACATCCGCTTGCCGGACAGGGTGCCAATCTGGGTTTCGCCGATGCTGAAGCGCTGGGCGAGGCAATACTCAACGCGCTGGATCGCCAGGAGTACCCAGGCGACCTGCCGACCTTGCGCCGCTACGAACGCGCGAGGCGCGGTGCAAACACCACCATGCTGCACTTTATTGACTCGATTAATCGACTTTTCTCGAGCGAACAGGGCGTCATGGCGGGGGCGCGGCTCCGCGGTATGCGGCTCTTCAATCGCAGCGGTCCGCTGCGTCGCAAGGCGGTCGAAGTGGCCCTGGGCATCGGCCTATAAGGGACGCACACCGACGAAACGCAGAGAAAAACCGGGTGCGATGCTGTCACTTTCCGCGTAGTAGTATCGATTCCCATTCAGCAGGTCAGTGAACGTTTAGATGCAACCACGACTTCGCCAGGTTGGGCGGCCTTTGGCGTGCCTGCTCGCGGTTATCGGCTTTTCCGCGGCCGCGTACGGCCACCATTCCTTTACCGCGGAGTTTACGGCTGAGGAAACGGCGAGGCTCGAAGGGGTGGTTTCCGAGGTCTGGTTTCGCAACCCCCACGTTCGATACATATTTACGGTAACCGACGAAGACGGCAACGAGGAACGCTGGGACGCGCGAGGTTCACCGGTCGTATGGCTTGCCAGGAAAGGCTGGACCAAAGACAGTATCAAGGTTGGCGACAAAGTGACGTTCTACGGATTTCTCGGCATAGACGGGCGCAGGATGCTCTCCATCATGACCGTGACCCTGGAGGACGGGACCGAGCTGATCGACCGAGTACCGGAGTAAGGCATGCTTGCACGACGACACATCGCGGTATTTCTCTGCCTCGCCGGCCTGATTGCGGGTCCGGCAATGGCGACCGACAGTCCCTTCATGGGCGACTGGATGATCGAGCTGGTCGACGGCAAGCGGACGCTTGTGGGCGTGCTGGAAATCGAACACGATGAGGATGGCCTGGTGGCCTACCTGGAAGGCGGTCCGGCACGTATCGAGATTGACGGCAACGACATAACGATCTGGGCGGACAGCCGCGACGTCCGCGGCTTTGTTTTCGATCGCAAGATGGTTGGGCGTATCGAAGGTGGACGCATTGCCGGTCGCTACACGCAGGAAGGTGCCGCGGCACAGAAAGAGTCGGGCGGCCCCTGGACGGCGCGCCGATACGATCCCGCGCCGTCCGTTCGCGGCCCCGGTTCTCCGGGTGACTTTGCAGGCACCTGGGTAGCGACGCAGGAACTCGACTTCCGTAAGTACACGATGTCGCTCACCGACAATGGCGAGGCCTGGCTCGACAACTATCTGCCCTACTACGATCAACCCGATGTGCGCTGCGCGTCCATCGGACTGCCCGCGCTCGCCACTTACTCCTTTCCTTTCGAGATTATCGAATCAGGTAATCGCCTGACGTTCATTTATGAGTATCAGTCGCGGGTGCGCCGGGTCTGGCTCGATGGACGTGAGCCGGAGGGCACCATGCCTCCCTCGCGCATGGGCCATTCCACGGCTCGCTGGGAAGGCAGCGCCCTGGTCGTCGAGACGACGCACCTCGAAAAGACCGTCCGCGATTTTCGCGGTGAACTGATTTCCGAGAACGCTCGCATTGAGGAGCGCTACGAGTTGTCCGATGGCGGCAATACGCTGACCGCTGTCATCAGCGTGCACGACCCGGAGAATTACGCGCGCCCGCCAATTCGGCGACGCAAATGGACGCGGAAGAACGATGCCGCTATCTACCCGTTCACCTGCGATCCGGACTCTTTCTACCTGACGATGTACGAAGACGGCGAGCTCGATATGTACATCGAGCGGGCAGACAAGCGCTTCTGACCAGTCCTGTGCAGGACCTGATTGTTGCCGGCAGGCCGAATCGGAGTTCGTGACGGGCCACCGTCGCCATCCCCAACATCCCTTTCCAGTACCCGGGCTTGCGCGTAGGATAAAGCGCTGGATGCCCGTCCCGCCGCGACGGCGGGCTGATTGACGCGGTGAAGACGGTTTCAAATCACCGGCGACATCCTCGGGTCGGCAGCCACCACAATCAGGAGAACCAGGGGGGTTCCAATGAATGACCGCACGTCTTCGCTGCCCAGAGCTGCCGGCAACGGCTTGCTCGATCGGCGGCTGGTACTGAAAACACTGGCGCTCGGAACGGCAAGCGTAGCGGCCCCTGCCGCCGCGCAGTCCGTAGGTGAAGGTCAGCCGGAGTGGATGCAGACTCCGGGGGCAACGACGGATGCATACGGTACGCGATCACGCTTTGAAGTCGAACGTACCCGCCGGTTCACCGTCCCACCGGGCGGCTGGGGCAGCACTGGCCGCTCGATCGCCGCGTTTACCCCGCACCATCTGACGCATGGCACGATCACGCCGTCGGGCCTGCATTTCGAGGTGAATCATCACGGCATTCCTGACATCGACCCGGGACTGCACGAGCTGGTTATTCACGGCATGGTCAAGCGTCCCCTCAAGTTCACGATGGATCAGCTCGCGAATTACCCGACCGAGACTCGCTGTCACTTCCTCGAGTGTTCCGGAAACAGCGGCAGGCTGTGGGGCAGTGAGCCGTCTCAGGCGACCCTCGACATGACTCATGGCTTGTTGTCCGGTTCCGAATGGACCGGTATCCCCCTGTCCATATTGCTGGATGAGGCGGGCGTCGACCCGGAGGCGAGCTGGATTATCGCCGAGGGTGGCGACTCCGGTTCCATGAGCCGCAGCGTGCCGCTCGACGCCGTGATGCACGATTCGATGATCGCGATGTACCAGAACGGTGAGCACCTGCGACCCGGCCAGGGCTACCCCATACGGCTTCTGAACCCCGGACAGGAAGGCAATACCAACGTTAAATGGCTGCGGTCGATTAAGGTAACGAATCGTCCGGCAATGACCCGTTTCGAGACGTCGACCTACACGGACCTCATGCCTGACGGCAAAGCTTTGCAGTTCACCCTGGCAATGGAAGTGAAGTCGGTGATCACCC
>CAZFVT010000011.1:0-21162 GCA_964522355.1 uncultured Woeseiaceae bacterium
CCTCGACGGCAAGTGGTCCTACGATCTCGCCGGTTCCTACGGCGTCAATCTGTTGGGCAACGATTTCTACAAGGGCTGCATCGAGCGTGGAGCACAAAGAGTTAAGGACCTGGGCCCTGTACTCGGGCCCTACCACCCGACCATCGTCGAGAATGTCGAACTCATCAAGCAGATCTCCGGGCTCGATGAGGTCTCTTTTCACATGTCAGGGACGGAAGCGGTGATGCAGGCGGTACGCCTCGCTCGTTACCATACCGGCCGCAGCAAACTCGTGATGTCGACGGGTGCCTATCACGGGTGGTGGGATGGCGTTCAGCCCGGTGTCGGTGATCGACGGCCTCCGCACGACATCTACATGCTAAAGGATCTTAGCGAAGACACACTACGGGTGCTCGAACACAACAGGGATATCGCCTGCGTACTGGTGAACCCGCTACAGGCCTTGCACCCCAACGCCGCTGCGAGCAGCGACGCGATGCTCATCGCAAGCGATCGCGGAGCGGGTTTGGACAAGAAAGCCTACGCAGACTGGCTTGGCAAGCTGCGCGATGTCTGCACGCGCCGCGGCATTGTGCTCATCTTCGACGAAGTTTTTGTCGGTTTTCGGCTCGGCCTGGGAGGTGCGCAGGCTTACTTTGACGTTCGTGCCGACATGGTGACTTACGGCAAGACCCTCGGTGGGGGCCTGCCCATAGGCGCAGTCGCTGGCAAGCACGAAGTCATGAAACGCTATCGCGATGAACGGCCGTCAGACGTTTGTTTTGCTCGTGGCACTTTCAACTCCCACCCCTACGTAATGGCAACGACAAACGAGTTTCTGCGCTACGCCGTCGGGAGCGACTTCAAAGCGCAGGCAGCGGAAGCTGAGGAAACCTGGAATGCGCGCGCCGAAGCGCTGAACGCAACACTTCGCGAAAGCAAGCTACCCGTACGAGTCCACAACATGATCTCCATCTGGACGGTCACCTACGAGCTACCAAGCCGGTACAACTGGATGCTGCAGTACTATCTTCGAGCTGAAGGTCTGTCTCTTTCCTGGGTTGGCACCGGTCGGTTTATCTTCAGCCACAACTTTAGCGACGCAGATTTTACAGCCGTCAGTGACGCGTTCGTCCGTGCGGCGACGCGCATGCAGCAAGACGGTTGGTGGTGGCAGAGCGAAACAATGACCAATCGCAGCATCAAGCGAAAAGTCTTGCGCGAACTGCTTGCGGCCCGCTTTGGGCGACGCCGGTTGGAAAGACCTAGTGAGCCAGCGCGTCCCGATGCTCTTCCGACTCATCCTCGTGAGAGTCTTCGTTAACGTAGAGCATCGGATCGATGAGCTCGCCGCGCGCCAGGTAAAGGGGCGACTTCAGGTAGATTTTGAAGTCATGGAATGGGTCGGTGAGGATTTTGGTGGCCCAGACCAGTCCGGTCTGCATATTGCGTAAAAAGAAAAGCTGTATCGTGCGGAACACCAGTGCGGCGACGCCCAGGACAATCCATACGACAGACAGGTTGTAGACAAACGCATCCCAGTTTGCCGGCGCCTCAAATATCCCGAACAGAGTGGGATTCAGCAGCAGGACGAAGGGAGTGATGGCCCAGATGCTCTGCAGAACGCGTTTACGAAACAGGTTATAGCCGACCTTGATGTCTTCCTTGTATTCATGCGTAGCGTGATTCACCTCGTCGTAAGACTTCGGCTCAAAGAAGAAATGGCCGATCTGACGGGAGCACATGGCGAAGATCCAGCCCAGCAGTGCCGCTGCAGTCGCACTGTAAAAGAGCATGACGTAAGCGGTCATGAAGCAGGCGGCGCTGAACAGGTGAAGTGACTGGTTGATCCGGCTGTGATGATAGTAGCGATGATCGTCCCAGCGCTGCAGCGCCAGTTCCTCGCGAAACGTCATCTTCCGGTCGGTAACTTTGGGTGCCCGTTCAATACTCATCGTGATCCGCCCATGCAAGAGAAAGCAGGAGCGTATGATCTCCAGATGACGGTGATGCTACGCGTTCATTTCAGTCCCGTGTCGATGACGTGTCGCTTCGATCCTGGGTGCGCAAAAGCGGCTGCCCCATCCGGATGATGCTGCCCTCGACCACGGATTCGTCGAAACGTAAGCCAGGTGGCGCGAATACGACAATTGTCGAACCGTGCTCGAAGTAGCCGATCTCTTCGCCCTTTGCGTATTCACGGTCGAGATCGATCAGCGTTGGTCCGCCGTATCTGAGATTTAGTGGACTTTCCAGACCATGTAGTCGAACGCTGGCCACAAGGATCGCTGCAACGGCGACCATTGTTATGCGCTCGCCCCGAGACGTTGTCAGCGGCAGGACAACCCTCTCATTCTTGCAGAACAGCCGTTCAACAACCTTCAACGCGACTGGATTGACGTTCCAGGTATCGCCGCTGATGTAGCGAATCCTGCCGATCCGGCCGTCGGCCGGCGCATGGAAGCGATGATACATGCTGGATTTCAGGCGGAGGGTTACGAAACACCCGTCGTGGAAGGCGTCAGCGGTTCCTGTATCGCCGAAGAGGTCCGCAATTGAGTAAGGGAACCCCTTAGCCTGGATCACTTGGCCGTCGGCGACCTGGCCAAACGCGCCGACCACGGCGTCACAGGGGCTCGTCAGGACGTCATCCCGCAGGTCGATGGGACGCGCGCCCGCCTTTAACGTCCGGGTAAAGCAGTCGTGCATGCTGTCGAATCGCGTCTTTTCGGCCTCCTCCAGCCGGAGATCATCCGCAAACAGCCGCCAGATTCCGATCGACAGGGATTGCACCAGCGGATCTTCGATTTTAGAGAAGCGTCCAATGAGCAGAGTCAGCCAGCGGCGCGGTATTCGATTGGTCAGCAGGAAGTTCAGGCGCTCGCCGAAGGACAGGTGTTCAAGAGAGCGGTTCGCGGACATGCGGCGTTCAGACAGGCGGCAAAGATGAAGTATCCGGGCGCGCCTGTTACGAAGTGATTACCGCACTATGACAACGGTTTTACGTTCAGCGCCGCGACCAGCATCGACGGAATGCCCTGGGATACCGGGACAGACTGGCCCTTCTTTTCGCTGGTCCAGCCCGCCATGTCGAAAGCCCCATCGTTGGCGACCTGGCGAATATCACGCAGCATCTCGAGTCCGTTCCCGGAGAGCATGAAGTCGCGAACGGGGACGCGTCGTCGCCCGTCTTCCACATACCACCCATGCTTGATGCGGAACTGAAACGAGCCACCGCCCGCTTCGCCCGCACCGCCGATGACAGTTTCGGCAACAATCCCCTGCCCCATCGCCTCCACGAGGGCATCCGGCTCGTCGAGACCGGATTCGATGTAGGTGCAGCTCGCTCTCGGCAGTGGTTCGAACGCGTAGCTTGCGCGGCGTCCGTTGCCGGTCGATGCCGTACCAGCGGCCAGCGCTTCCCGCTTGTCGTACAGGAGCGTGTTCAGGCGGCCGCGTTCCACCAGAACGGTCCGGCGGCCCGCCTCGCCTTCGTCGTCAACGTTGAGAGAGCCACGCTGGTAAGCCTGGGTGGCGTCGTCAACGAGGGTGACGACCTCAGAGGCAACCTCAGGATCCCCGGCACGTCCGATCGGGCTTTCCCCCTCCCGCACGAAATCCGCTTCAAAAGCATGCCCTACAGCTTCATGAAGCAACACTGCACTGCTGCCCGCCGCAAGCACGACGGGCATGCGGCCTTCGGGCGGCCGTCGCGCATCAAACAGCTCGCGGGTACGATCGACCACGGTCGTTGCGAGATCATCAATCCGCGCGACGGTTTCCCGATCAGCATCAGCCTGATCAATCGTTTGCCGGAGTGACAGGGCCGCGAAACCCGAGTGCGTTTCCCCGCCTCCCGACATGACGGCCTGCGCGCTAAGGCGAAACATGGGCCGGCGATCCGCCACCAGCCGTCCATCGAGCATTGCCATCAACACCCACTCGTCGACCAGCGTCAGGTTAATGTCGACCTCAGCGACGCCGGGCTCGGCAGCGCGTACTTGAGATTCGAGGCGCTCGGCGATGTTCGCGCCCAGCTCCAGTCCCTCAGTCGCCGAGCCCTCCGGGTAGACCTCAGCGGGTGACGAAAACTGCAGGCCAGTTCCGTCGCGAGGCTGTGGCTCTCCCATGCCAACGTCGGCGGCGGCGGCGAGCGCGGCGGAGACGAGCGATTCCGCATCAAGCGCTTCCGTGTGTCGAAAGCCGCTCTGCTGCCCCTTAACCACGCGAAGACCTGCACCGGAAAACGCATCGCTTGTCCGGGTCAGCACCGTGCCTGAATTCCATCGCAGGGCTGAGGTCCTGCGATCCTGGTAGTAGATCTCGCCGAAATCACCGCCACGTGAGCCAAGCGCGTCGAGCGCTCGCGACAGGCCGCGACTGTCGATAGCAAAGTGCTGCAGCCATGGATCTTCCGGCTGCGGTTCCGCCGGCGGCCTCGCCACCGGCAAGGTCAGTCCACATCCGTTGAGCAGGTAAGGCACCGAAACCACCGCCGTGCCGCGGAGAAACTCGCGTCGCCGCATGGGGATCACCTATCGCCGGGCCGGACGAGACCAGTAACGAAGCAGCATGAAGCCGAAAAGCATACCGCCGAGATGCGCGAAGTTCGCAATGCCGGGGGCGCGCCCGGAGACGCCGACAAACAGCTCGAACACGCCGGCGAGCACAACGAGGTACTTCGCCTTCATTGGCATAGGCGGGATCAGCAGCAGGATCATGCGATTCGGAAAAGTCATGCCGAAGGCCAGAAGTACACCGAAAACGCCACCCGACGCGCCAATGGTCGGATACCCGCCGCCCTGGTAGGCCGCGACGATAAGCTGGACGACGCCTGCGCCGATCACGCAAACGAGAAAGTAAATAAGGAATCGCTTCGCGCCCATGACCTGTTCAAGCTCACGTCCAAACATCCACAGCATGAACATATTGAAGAGGATGTGGGTGATATCGCCGTGCAGGAAACCATAGGTTAAGAGCTGCCAGGGATAGAAACTTACGAAGCCGTTACCAGGCGGCCAGAGCGCAAGATTAAGACCAACGGGACCGCCCACCGTGCCGAACCCGTCAAGCAGGTTCTGCGCAGCGAAGACGACGCCGTTCAGTACGATCAGGATAAAGATGACGTCAGGAATGGCCCCGCCACCGGAACGGCGCGGCTGTCGGAACTGATTCAAGGAATGCTCAATTCGATGGTGTCGTGGACCGACGATTCTACACAACCGAACGACCGGCGCATTATCAACCGCAACCTGAGCCGCCGGGCGCGTCCGGAGGGTCCGGGCACCGCCGCCGGAGAGGTCCCATCACGCTGCATCAGACAGCAAAACCGCGGGCGCTAGCTACCGGAGTCCGGGTTGATTGCGACCGGGTCGCCCAGGCGGACGTCGCCGCCCGTGAGCACCCGACAGCAAACACCGCCGCGCCAGTCCGGCGTCAGCGCCTGCCGCAGCCCATCACACTGCTCGTCCATGCGCGAACAGGGATCGGTCTCAACGGTGACTTCCAGTCGAACGTCGCCGATAGCTATGATCGCTCCGGCCTCCCTCGGCAGATCCAGACCCTCAACCAGAAGGTTTGCTCGCCGTGTTGTCCACGGAAGTTCACGGGAAAGCTCCTGGCAGACGGTTGCCCAGACATCGGCGGACAGGACGCTCACCTGTCGCTTGCCCGGCTTGCCACGAAAATCGTCGGCAACGCCCCGCTCAGGGGTGATCATCGCTTGAGCTAGTTCGCTCATTGGTTCGCGCTTTCCCGCGCGGACGGCTATTCCAGAAAGACTGGCCATGGTGGTCTCCTCGACTCGCTGTCGCATTCTATGCAAAGCGGCAAGGTAAGGGCCACCGCGCGGAATCGCCGGCGGGTGGCTGGCGTCAGTCGTAGCGCGGGCTACCTAGTACCAGAAGGAGACGAACAGCTGAACAACGTTCGCCGACATGGAGAAGAACGGTTCTTCACCAACGGGCGCGCCGAAACGCAAATCCCGGAACTCGTCGTAGTCGAGCATGATGTGGTCGATCGAGAATGTCACCGAACCTTTGTCGATAAAGTTCCAGCCGTTGTCCAGAAACTCATAGGTGGCAAGGAACTTGAAAGTCGAGCTCGACAAAGGACTGAGCTCCTTGTCACGTCCACGAAAGTTGGTCGCCTGCGATCTCGGGAACAGGTCGTTGAAGAAGGTCGCGCCATTCTGGCTGTGGAGTCGAACCTTGCCCTCGAAGGTCCAGTCGCCCCAGGGCTGAACATAGGTGACCGCGGCGGTATTCGACTCAATGCCCCAGGTGTCGGTGAAGTAACGATACTCGAGCTGCAGGGCCGCGCGATACGGAAGGAAATAGCGCGCCCGTATGCCGACCGCGTTGGACGTGCGGGTCCGCGGATACAGCTCCGGCTCGTAGCTGTAGCCGACCGGGTTCGAGGGATCCTCGTAGCGCACCGTCCGGTAGGGATTATTCAGAAAGCCCTCGTCGGTGATCGTCTCGAAGTTGAGGCTGGTGATGAGATTCTTGGTGAGAATCTGGGTCAGACCAACGGCGTAGGTCTGCCGCGTGTTGTCTTCTGCAAAATCGTCATTGTCGGAACGACCGACGACGTCATCACCGTAGGAGTAGGAAAGTGACAGCGTGGTGAGATCACCGAACATGTCCTGGCTGACGCCAAAGCTGTAGGTCTTCGCGTCGAAGTCGCTTTCAACACTGCTGACGTAGTTCATGCTCATGATGGTGTTGCCGCGGAGATAATCCGCGCCAACCGACCACTGCGTACGCTCTTCTGTGTAGGGGCTGGCCGTCGTAATGACGTCGATGGAGGCAGAGCTCACATAGTCGACGTAATAGTTACTGACGACCGACAGACTCTTGCCAACTTTCTTGCGCACCAGCAGCGACGGGCCGTCAATCAGAACACCGCCACCCTCGTAGCGGTGATACAGGACGTCTGCCCGATCGTCCGGCAGCACGCCCGCCAGCGCTGATTGGCCGAGGCCAAGCAGCAGTGCGAGTGCGATCAGTCGAGTCGAGAGAGGCATAAAGTTTTGCCGTTACGGTCCGGGATCAGTTACAGCCGCAGCCGCCGCCAGCCGTACCCTCACCGCCGCGAGCGCCCTCACGGGACTCGTACACGTGATAGAGATAGGCGGTCGATACCGGGTGCGCATCGAGGAACATGATCGGATCCGCGAGGCGGTCACGCTCATAGGGTTTAACCCAGGGCTCGATGTTGCTGCAGCCGGAAAACGCCAGCAGTGCAACGATCGCCAGGCTTGTTCGAAGCAGTGTTTTCATAGTCATGCGTCCTAGCTTATGTGACGTGATCACCGTCAGTCCGTGACCGCTTCCTCAGAAGAAAACGGTGAGACCCAGGTGCCCTTCCATGTTGTGCGTTGTCTTGTCCTCGCCCAGGATGTCGATATCGAACAGGTGGTCGCGCACGTCCAGATGCAGCGCGATCGAATCGTTGAGCAGGAAGCGGTAACCAGCGCCGAAATTCACCGTGAAGCGATCGTCGCCGGCAAAAGATGTCGAGCCGAGGCCGGCAATGAGATAAAGCGCCGAGTTGTAGGCGCGGCCCTCGCCGAAGAACACTTCACCCGGCAGGATGTTGTAACCCAGGTTGAGGTTGTAATAGGTCAGTGTGCGGTCATCGTCGGAGAGAATTGGCGCACCGCCACTCAGGCGTTCAAAGCTGGTCAACCCGGCTTCCGACTGGCCAACCGTGCCCTCAACGAAGAAGCCCTCGGTGACGTGATAGGCAAGCCGAACGCCGTAAACCGCATTCGATTCGAAGTCCTCGATGCTCATGATTCCGGCAAAGGCACCGATCTCGAAGTCTTCCGTGTCGATCGCAGGCTCTTTGATTTCCCGACGCTCAACTTCGGGATCAATGACCTGTCCGGGATCCTGAGCGGACGGCGGCGCGCTGCTTCGGCCCATGCCAAAGAGGTTCTTGGTCGCGGCGCAACCGGACAGCCCGAACATGAGCATCGGCACTATCAGAAAAAGAATCCGAACCCGACTTTCCATTCCTCAACTTCCTCGTTGTCGTCACGGCTCGTGAAGACGACGTAACTCTTGAATTCAGCGCGGATAATGAATCGCCGCGTCGCATAGAAGCGCAGGCCGGCACCGGCATGCCCGATCTGGTCGGTGCGGTCCTCGCCCTGCACGATGGTGGATTTCGGCGCGGTGTGAACGACACCGGCGCCCATGGTGAAAAACGGTGATATCCGCCAGTCCGGCCAGGTCTCGTGGATGACGTTCACGCTGCCCATCCAGCCGTTCGAGAAATTGCCCAGGATCTGCGAGCCCCAAAGCTCGATGCCCACGTTCGGGTTGAGTGAGTAAGCGCCGTAGACCGAGATAATGTTGGCACCGCCGAAGTCGCCCGCCAGTACCCCGCCTTCCCACTTCGAGTTCGTGAAATCGACCTGGTCAGAGGCCGAGAAATCGAGCGGATCACCATCGGGCTGCAGGGTACGCTCCATCTGCCGCCGGTCGACCCAGCCTTCCTTGCCGTTGGGCGAGCGCACCAGGAACCAGTCGGTGCGACGTTTGATGATGTCGATCGATTCGCCGCGCTCAACAACGTAGAACTTCGGGTAGCCGCGCCCGGGACCGGTGTGCATCTCCAGATAAGGATCATCGACATCAACGGTCCGGTAGCGTTCGGCTGCATCAGCATGGGCCGGAGACAGCGCCAGCAGAACCAGGATCAGCGCGGCCAGCAACCGACTCACGTCAGTTAATCGGCGCGTCAAACGGGTTGTTGTAGTACTGAGCTCCAACATCCAGCCATTCCGAAATCAGTCGCAACTCTGCGTCCGATAAATACCCATCGTGACTTTGACCGGCTTCGAACGGCGCGAAGAACTGACCCGAAGCGTTGGCACCCGCCACACTCATGAGCGGCCCGACGTTGACCGGCTGGAGAATCGGCTCACCCGTTAGCGGGTCGATGTCGACTTGCTCCTGCTCCGTAATCAGCTGGCCGTTGACGTTGAGCACTAGTGCTTCATCGTTGGCCAGGAGCTCCTGATATGACTTGAAGTGATCAGGCTCCAGGTCCGATTGGCCGTCTGAAAGGTCGAGCTGCCCTGCCGGCACCCTAGCGGCGCCAGCCAGGTCAACATTATTATGACAATTCGTGCAGGTGTTCGTGACGGGTTGCCCATTTTGGTCAAGTGCCTGCGTTCCGTCCGGATTCAGCACCGGTCGCACGAGGCCCCACAACGGATGAATGTGGGTTTCATAGTTAATGACCGTGCGGCAGTCAGCCGACCAGGTACCGATCGGCGGTATGCAGCTTGAATCGACGGGCGGGGCCGTGCCAAGACCCGGATTTAGCGGATCCGTATTGACGTAGTCATAGCTGAGGCCAACGTCTGGCGCCCGGCCTGACTTGAGCGCATCGGTCCACACGTCGGTATAGGTCAGGTTGACGGAGGGCTCGATGGAAGCGCAGTCACCCGCGCCGCAGCTGATCCGCGCCCGTACCTCAGCCATGGTTTCGCCGACCTCACCGACGAAGAGCGCATCGACGGTCGACGGGTAATAGGAGACTCCGGCCGTTTGCGCGCCGCCCCAGGCTGAATTGAATGCCTCTGCGCGTCCGTGTGAAAGACCGCTGTTCGCGATATGACAGCCGTTGCACTCGAGGAACTGTCCGGGCCGAACCTGTAGCCAGTTGTTGTGGCGCGCGGTAATGCGACGTCCGTTCTCATCGAGAATGCTGATGCCGAAGGCCACGTTCGCCGGTACTTTGACCATGACCGAACCATCCGGCTCGATGGGCACATAACCGAGAATCTCGCGCATGCCCTGCGCCTGGCTCACGCCAAAGGCGGTATCGTCAAAGTCGAGCGTGTCTTCGTCCGGCATCGATACCGGCTTGACGATGCGCAGGAACCGTGCCGGCCGCTCTGCCGCCGTGGATACCGACGGGTCGGCGAGCGCATCGATGTCGACCACCGCGCCGCCGTCGAAATCGTAAACACTGCGGATGTGAATGACGCCAGCTGCGTCGCTGACCAGCTCGGGGTCCGCAACAAAGTTATTGACGCTGTCGAGAATGACCGGCGGACGCGGACGCGGGTCGGCCGACACGATTTCGGTGAACATGAAGCCGTCTTCGGGGACCACTACGGGCGACTGGGTATTGTCCGCAGGGTCATACATCCAGATGCCGTAAAGCGGGTCTGCCTCGACGTAAAGCGGGTTCGCGAGGTTCTCCGTCGTGCAGGGGTAGTAGACGGCCGGCGGCAAGGTCAGCGGATCGGCCAATGGATCAACCGGATCGGTAAGCCGGCACTGGCTCCAGCTGACCAGCAGCCGCCCGGTGCCATCCTGGATCGGATACACCGACGCGTAGCGGCCGCCCGGCGAGGGCTCGTCATCTTCGGTCGAAATCTGGTTGACCGTCGCTTCAGCCTGCGCCGGACCCGTCATGCCCTCGAAATCCCGGATCGGCTGAGTGAGCTCCAGGTAGGTGTTGGTATCAATCGTCACCAGGTTGCCACCGCCCGACGTTCCGTCGAAGGGTCGAATCAGGCTCATGATGGTGCCATCGGCAAGCTGCCGCGGCTGAGTGAACTGGATGGTCGAACCATCGGTTCCGGTGTCATGGCTCTGCTTGCCGTAGAGCAGCTCGAGTTCCGAGCCGTCGGGATTCATCCGATAAAGATCAACTGCGTCGTTGCCCGGCGAGTTGTCCCAGCGCGAGAAAACAATCTGGCCGTTCGACAGAACGCTCGGATCGAAGTCGTGGCTCTGGTTGTAGGACACCTGTTCGATACCGGTGCCGTCGTCGTTCATGACGTGCAGCAGGAACGCCGGCTCGTTGTCATCCTCATCCTGAGCGGAATACTGTGGCTTGCCTTCATCCAGCAGGATTGCCTTGGATCGAACCTGGCGAGTCGAGGTGAAAATGATGCGATTGTCAGGCAGGAAATGCGGAGCAAGATCGTGGCCCAGGCTTGCGGTCAGGTCCGAGCTGATGACGCGGCGCAAATCGCCGGAGGCAATCTCATAGATCCAGATGTTCCAGGTCGGCTGATCTTCGTCGTCGAGGTCCAGATTGATGTCGACCGGACCCCGCATGGCGAACACGACCGCGGAGCCGTCGTAGGCGATCTCGACATCCTTGATCGCATACTGTCCCTGGGTGAATTCACCGGTAACGTTGACCGCGTCGGTACTGGGTGATGCCCGGTCCCGGAAGTAGAGATCAGCGCCGAAATTGAAATCGAGCATTTCCCTCAGGTCGAAATCCTCGAGCTCGCCCTCTTCATCAAGCGGCACCGGAGAACGCACATAGGCAATGGGAAAGTCGACGATTACCGGGTCGGCATCCTGACCATCGCCGATGCTGACGCCGTCGCCACCCGAACAGGCGGCCAGCACAAGCATGGAGATAGCCACGGGGAAGCCACGGAGTCCGTGGGCCAGGAAGTTTCGACGTTCGCGGGGTCGCGTGTGTCCATACATATCGTTCACCCAATTCCTTTGAGCTGCGGCCGATCAATCGACCCACATTGCGCTCGCCGACAAGTCCGCTTCGGTTGCTGCATGTGTCTGATTCACAGTGCGCCTGACGGCGCTATTGCCCGGGAAGTTTCCTGGGCCATATGTTGAACAGACGTCGCGGCGCTTACCGTTAACACGTTCACGAAAGCCCCCGGTGGCGCCAAAAAGCCTCTAGCGGGAGCAGCAATGTTGGAGGCCAGTATAGGTAAGGGTCAGCGCGCGCGTAATGTCTCAGAAGCCCGACAAACCGGCATCCCGGCCCCGAAGCCCCGCTATCGAGATTCAATAATCAGTCGGTATTTCAATACCTTAGAATCAGGGCTCAAGCATCGTCGCTCGACTGATGCCCGGCGAACAGGCTGAAAAAAAAACGGATCAGTTTTTCAGAAGTGTGATGGGATACACCTTCTTCGACCGAGTCGCGGGCCCTTTCTCTATCGCCCGGATTGGCAATCGAGGGCGTCTGTCGGCTTTCGCCGACAAGCAAAAAACTTCGCAATAACAATTATTTAGAAGTTAGGCGACAAAATACCGTTCGAAACTGGAGACAAGCGGTTTACATATCCCGCGGCTCGGACTCGCCCGCAAATCCTCTGCAACATACTGTTTTAGAGACTTTTTTTGTTTTATCGCCGCAGATCTGGCCGACTTGGCACAGCCCTTGCTTTATACATCCCAGGCAACGCAACAGTTCACGGCGAAATGCCGCTGAAGCACCGGGAACGTGAAGACATTCACGGCAGTTTGAATCGGATTCCGGCAGTCTTTCAGCCAGCTTCGCCAAGCCGGACACCGGCAGCAGTGCGTTAAAGCTTCGCAGGCAGGATGCCTGCGGACCCGATGCTCAGGGATGAGCTCAGGAGAACCGGCGACCGCCGCTTATCCGACCCTCCCTGAACGAAAAAGGACACCGCACCGGCGAATGGCCGGATGCTGAAACGGGAATTGGGCAACTAATCTGGGTTAGGGATGTTATGAAGAACTGGACATCGAACAACAGTTATCGCAGGAGCGGCAGCGCGTCCGGCACTCTGCGGCGCATAGCCGCAATCGTGCTTGGCCTTAGCTTCGTTGTGGCAGCCGAGGCAGGTCCTCGGGAGCAGGCGAAGCGGATCCACGACCGGCTGGCCGGTGTTCCGCCGACCGAAGCGGTTCTCCAGTCCATGGAGAACAGCATTGCTTCTGGCAACCCGTTGGCCGCCGCCAATCTGGCGATGCAGAACGCCAACTTCTATAACGTCACGCTGAAGAACTTCGCCGCTCCCTGGACGAACCGGTCGCAGAGCGTCTTCGTGCCGCTGAACGACTACATCGCCACGGTTGTCGGCATGATCCGCGACGACGTCCCATTCAACACGCTGTTGTCGGCCAACATTATCTATACGAGTAACGACAGCTCGCTGCCGCCTTACTCCAACGCCAACAACAATCACTACGCCGATCTCGAGGCGAATGGCGTCGATATGATGACGACCCTGGTGCAGAGCCAGCAGTCCCAGGTAACGGGACTGCCGGCCCAGGCAACGGCCGGAGTTATGACGACGCGCGCCGCTGCCGAAGCGTTCTTCGTTGCCGGCACGAACCGCGCCATGTTCCGCTTCACGCTGCTCAACCACATGTGTAACGACATGGAGCAGATGAGCGACCTCAAACTGGTGCCCGACCGCATACGTCAGGACGTCAGCCGCAGCCCAGGCGGCGACAGCCGACTGTTCATGAACAACTGCATTGGCTGCCACAGCGGCATGGACCCGCTGGCCGGCGCCTTTGCCTACTACAACTTCAACGAGGAAACGCAGACGCTCGAGTACACGCCAGGCGCAGTACAGCCCAAGTACTACAACAACGACGTCAACTTTCCGTATGGCTTCCGCACCACCGACGACAGCTGGATGAACTACTGGCGCGAGGGTCAGAACGCTTACTTTGGCTTTGATCCTGGTCTCGAAGGCCGCGGAAACGGCGCCAAGTCGCTGGGCGAGGAGCTCGGCAACAGCGACGCCTTTGCCGCCTGCCAGGTGAAGAAAGTCTTCCGCAACGTGTGCCTGCGTGAGCCGGAAGACGCAACTGATCGGGCGCAGATCGACTCGATGATCGCCTCTTTCCAGTCCGGTTACCGGATGAAGCAGACGTTCGCTGAAGCGGCTGTTTATTGCCGGGGTCAATAGGAGTAATGACGATGAAGAACCGCATTGAATCCGCATTGATCCGTCGAGTAGCCGGCCCTGTGCGCCGCCTTCGGAACGCTGCGCTGGTAATTTTGTCCGGTACCGTGATTGCCGCCTGCGGCGGTGGCGCGGAGACCGTCGAGAACCCGGTCACGAGCTTTACGCCGCCGGCCAGCTACCAGGGCCCGCCGCCGTCCACGGCTGACGTTCAGTCCTTTAAGCTGAATCTCTGGGACAACATTGAGATGAGCAGCCGCTGCGGTGGTTGCCACAACGAACAGGTCGGCCAGACGCCGATGTTCGCCCGCCACGACGACGTGAACCTCGCCTATGCAGAAGCCAACGGTGTCGTAAACCTCGGCCAGCCCAGCGACTCACGACTGGTTACGAAAGTTGGCGGCGGACATAACTGCTGGCTGACGGACAACGCAGCCTGCGCCGACATCATGACTACCTGGATTGAGAACTGGGTGGGTTCGGCGTCGACGAGCGGCCGTGCCATTGAGCTTGAAGCACCGGTCATCGTAGATCCCGGTTCGAGCCGCAGCGTGTCGAACATCAGCCTGGCCGATTTCCAGGCTTACCTGCACGGCCCGATCCTGACGGACTACTGCGCCGGCTGTCATACGACCTCCGCACCGACCGCCCAGCAGCCCTACATCGCCGAGGGCGACGTGGCTGCCGCGTTCGATGCCTCCAAGTCCAAGATTGACCTGGACGACCCGGCATCTTCCCGCTTTGTTGAACGCCTGCGTAACGAGTTCCACAACTGCTGGAACAACGACTGCGCAAGCTCGGCCAACGAAATGGAAGCCGCAATCGTGGCCCTCCAGCAGACGGTTGCGCCGACAGAGATCGACCCGGCACTTGTCACCAGCAAGGCCCTGCGCATTGTTGATGGCACCATCGCTTCGGGCGGCAACCGCTACGAAACGTCGCAGATCGCGCTCTGGGAATTCAAGACCGGCACCGGCGGTACCGCGTTTGACACCAGCGGCGTCGAGCCTGCTATCGACCTGCAGTTCTCGGGTGACGTGCAGTGGTTCGGCGGCTGGGGTGTCACGATCAACGACGGCAAGCTGCAGGGATCGACCACGGCGAGCCGCAAGCTCTACGACCAGATTCTCGCCACCGGCGAATACTCGGTCGAAGCCTGGGTGATTCCGTCAAACGTGACCCAGGAAGAAGCTCGTATCGTCAGCTACTCTGCCGGCCTCGATGCGCGCAACTTCACCCTGCAGCAGACGCTCTATAACTACGACTATCTGCAGCGTACGTCGGAGACGGACGCTAACGGTAATCCGCAGCTGTCGACGCCGGATGACGATGAAGTTCTGCAGGCAACCTTGCAGCACGTCGTGATCACGTCGAGCCCTGTGGACGGACGTGCGATTTACGTCAACGGTGAGCTGGTCTCCAACCTCGACGTCCAGGCTCCGGGATCGCTGGCCGACTGGGATTCAACCTTCGCCCTGGTACTGGGTAATGAGGTTTCCAGCGACCGCCTGTGGGCTGGCACGCTGCGCATGGTGGCTATCCACAACCGCGTGCTAACGCCGGAGCAGGTGTTCCAGAACTTCGATGTTGGCGTCGGTGAGAAATTCTACCTGCTGTTCAGCATCTCGGACGTTATCGGTGAGCCGGACGCCTACGTACTCTTCGAAGTGGCGCAGTTCGACAGCTATGGCTACCTGTTTGCCGAGCCGCACTTCATCACCCTGAATCCGTCAACGATCAGCGGTGTGCCGCTCGAAGGCATGCGCGTCGGCATCAATGGCGCAGAGGCCGTCATCGGCCAGGCCTACGGCAACATTGCCGTGACACTCGACTCCACCTTGTTCGAGGACCTCGGCCAGCCGCTGTCCAATCTCGGCGCGGTCATCCCGCTGGAGAAGGGCCCGGAAGACGACGAGTTCTTCCTGACCTTCGAACGGCTGGGCGATCAGACCTACGTACGGGTCGCGGATCCGGCGCTCGTCATCGTGCCGCAGGATCTGCCGGCGGCCGAGCGCATCGGTGTTCGCACCTTCGATGAGATTAACGCGACCATGGCGTCGGTTACCGGCGTTGATCCGGAAACCCCGGCCGTTGATATGACCTTCCAAAACCTGCGGCAGTCGCTGCCGACGCTGGAAAACCCGGCCGGCTTCCTGGCATCGCACCAGGTCGCTATCGCCCAGCTCGCCATCGAATACTGCAACGCGCTGGTCGATGGCCCGGGGTCTGCGGCCTACTTCAACAACTTTAACTTCAACCAGGCTCCGGCCACGGCTTACGCCGGCGCAGCTCGCAACGAGGTGATCAACCCGTTGGTCGACAACATCATGGGCATCGCCGTGATGGACCAGCCGGACTTCATCGACGTTCGTGACGAGCTCGGCTATGCCAGCGACAACGGCATCCGCCCGGACAACCTGGTAGATCGGCTTATCAGCAGCCCGGACAACCCGAACTCCGCCGCAATCGCGAAAGGCGTCTGCGCGTCGGTACTCGGCAGCGCCGTGATGCTGATTCAGTAACGCTCAAGGACTCAAGGAATAGAGGCACAGACATGGCCAATAAACGAAACCCGCGGGACTATGACGCCCCTCAGTTTCACCCGGATCACAAGCGTCCGGTAACCCGACGCGAGTTTGTCTCGCAGGGATTCCTCTCCGGCTCGGCGATGGCCGTCGGCGGAGGTGTCCTGAGCCTGTTCTCGAGCCCGCGCCAGGCGCTGGCCGACCTGTCGGGCGATCTGACACCGCTGCTCGCCAACCCCTGCAACATCGCAACCGATGGCGCCGGCAAGATCCCGTTCATCGCATTCGATCTGGCGGGTGGCGCGAACATGGCGAACTCCAACGTCCTGGTCGGCGGCGAAGGCGGACAGATGGATTTCATCAGTACCGCGGGCTATGAGAAAACCGGCCTGCCGGGCGACATGGTGCCGGGACTGAACGATCCCCTGACCGGACTGCCCTATGCCAACACCGATTTTGGCCTGGCTTTCCACTCGGACAGCGCGTTCCGGCGCGGCATGCTGCAAAGCATGACGCCTGGTGTGGAAGCCAATCTTAACGGGGCGATTATTCCGGCCCGTTCGGATAACGACACCGGCAACAACCCGCACAACCCGCTTTACGGCATCGCCACGGCCGGCGCGAACGGTTCCATCCTGACGCTCGCGGGCTCGGAGAACTCGATGTCAGGCGGCAACTCAATGATTCCGGCTGCCATGATGGACCCGGAACTCCAGCCAACGAAGGTCGACCGCCCGTCGGACGTTACCGGACTCGTGGACACCGGCCAGCTCGTCGGCATCCTCGGACCGCAGGACGCCACCGCGGTCATGGAATCGATCTATCGACTCACCGACCAGAAGATGCAGGTGATTACGGCCGACGCCGTCATCAAGGACATGATGGCCTGTGGTTATCTCAAGGCCGCCGATATCGCCGACCGCTTCGGCGACACGCCGCTCGACCCGGCCCTCGATCCGCTGATCGTCGACCAGCCCGGAGAAGCGCCTGGCATCTTCCGCGCCGATGAGTTCAGCGGCAACAGTCGCGATGCCCGCGAATTCCAGAAAACCGCTTCGGTCATGAAGCTGGTGATGAACGGCTTCGCTGGTGCTGCAGTCATCGAGATGGGTGGCTACGACTATCACGGTGGTGGCCGCGCCGAGGGCGAAGTCAAAGACTTCCGCGCCGGACGCTGCATGGGTGCCTGCATCGAGTACGCTGCACGCATCGGCGTACCGCTGATGATGTACGTGTTCAGTGACGGCTCGCTGTCCAGCAACGGCGCCATTGATAACACCCAGGACGGCCGCGGCAAGGGCATGTGGGTATCGGACAACTCCTCGACGGCCGCGTCCTTCTTTATGGTCTACAACCCCTACGGCAGAGCGCAGCTGATCGGTGCCACGCCGGATATCCAGGCCATGCACCAGCAGATCGGTCACTTCGATATGGGTGCCTCGGTGGTGCGCGGCGCAACGCCGGCGGCGAACAACGTCAACCTGCTGGTGAACACCGTGCGACTGAACTACATGGCGCTGCACGGCGAGCAGAACCAGTTCGAGAACCTTTTCCCGAACCACGGCCTCGGCAGCGTCACGGCCCGCGAGCGCCTGACGGCCTTCGAGCCGCTGGCCGGTATGTCGGGCGGCACGATTGGACCGTTAAACCCCTTCGTGTAAACCTGTGAGTAGGGCTGCGCGAGCAGCCTCGGACGCAAGGCCCAGGGTCGGTCGGCACGCATGCCGATCGACCCTTTTGTTCTGGCGCGCTTTGCAATGCACAGGGCAAGGCCAGATACTTTCCGCAGATGCCGCAATTAGTGGCGCACGGCCTTTCCCTTAACGCGCAATCGGATTCCTCATGGATCGCTTGTCAGTTCCCACATTGACGCTGGCTCTGCTGCTCGTTTCGGGAGCCGCCCCGGCGCAGGAGTGCGTCGTCCTGCTCCACGGCCTGGCGCGGACGGCGAACTCGATGACCAGAATCGAGGCACGGTTTGCAGAGGAAGGCTACGCGGTCGCCAATATCGACTATCCGTCGCGCAAGCTGCCGGTAGAAGAGCTTGCGCCGCTTGCCGTCGAAGAAGGGCTGTCGGAATGCGGTGAGCGCACGGCGATCCATTTTATCACGCATTCACTGGGCGGAATCCTGGTGCGCTATTACCTCGAAACCGGGCAGATACCGGACCTCGGTCGGGTCGTCATGCTTGCGCCCCCCAACCAGGGCAGTGAGGTCGTGGATACCTATCGCAACGTGCCGGGATTCAAGGCGCTGAACGGACCAGCGGGCATGCAGCTTGGCACCGATGACAAGAGCGTGCCGCTGAGTCTTGGCCCCGTTGATTTTGAGCTCGGGGTCATCGCTGGAGAAGACACCTTCAACCCGATACTTTCACAATCGCTGCCCAATCCCGACGACGGCAAGGTCTCCGTCGAGCGGACACGGGTGGACGGCATGCGCGACTTTGTCGTCGTGCCCTTCTCGCATCCTTTTATTATGCGCGCTGACCCGGTCATAGACCTTGCGCTGTCCTTTATCAAGACGGGCAGCTTCGGCGAGGATCCGCAATGAGGTACAACATTTGAAATTCATATCGCCAGGCGAGTTCACGGGCAGCTCCGCGTGGGACGCGCTTCCCATCGCCGAGATGAACGGCATCACAACCCGCCTACACTGGACGGACAAACCCTATGTCTGGCACATCAATGACGGCGAGGAGGTGTTTATTGTGCTCGACGGAGAGGTAGACATGCATTACCGCGATGACGGTCAGGAGCAGGTAAGGCGAATGACCGCCGGCGACATTTTTCATGCGACGGCCGGCACGGAACATGTTGCCCACCCGATCGGCGAGGCGCGTGTGCTGGTCGTCGAATCCGCAGGCAGTATCTGAAACACCGTTATGGGTCCGCGCAGGAATACCGGGCGTGATCCGACCAGCGCCGAACTGCGGGAAGCCGAACGTATTGCGGCCCTGGCGCCGGAGCAGCAGCGCGATCACCCCAGCGCCGTGGCGGCCGACCGATCTCGCCTCGGCCACATCAATACCTATGGCGAGCTGCCGGACTTCTATATCGATAAACCGTTCGTCTGCAGGCAGTGCGGCAAAGCGGAGATCTGGAAGGCGGCCGATCAGAAGTGGTACCTGGAAGAAGCCGGCGGGCACATCGACGCCATCGCGGTGGAGTGCCACAACTGCCGCCAGCGGCGCAGATTGAAAAACGAGGTGAGCAAACAATGAATACGCCGATGCGATTTGACCCCGAAACGCAGGTCGTCGGTATTGACCGCGATTTCCGCGCCAGCCTCCATCCGGAGCGACCCGACCCAACGGTACCGGTTGAAGGTATGGTGGTTGGCATCGCGACGATGTCGGAGAACTCACCGCACGGCGGCGAGCGACATCCCGATGGCGATGAAACGCTTTATCTCATCAGCGGGCGGGTCCGCATCGTCTTTCTCGACCGCGACGAAGCAGACATCGAACTCGGGCCGGGCGAAGGTGCCGTTGTGCCGCAGGGTTGGTGGCATCGCGTTGACGTGCTCGAACCCTGCCAGATTGTCTACCTGACACCGGGGCCGAACGGCGAATACCTGCCGCGAACCGATGATACGAATCCATGACCGCCGCCTGCTCATGAACAAGACGGAGAGTTTTCGTACGTCATCGGGGATGTTACGCGCCGTCGAGTTGCTGGAAGCTGCGCTGGAGGATCCGGCGGAGTTGCCGAACACCCTGCCCGCGGCCGGTATCGGCGAAATGGACGCGCTGGAAGAAATGGCGCCATGGGTACTGGGCGGCGCCGAACGGCTCGACGCCCCCACGTCCCTGGCCCATATGGATCCTCCCACCCCATGGATCAGCTGGGCGATGTCGCTTTGGAACGCGCGTCTGAACCAGAACCTCCTGCACGCCGCGACGTCGCCGTTTGCCGGAATCGCGGAGGCGCGAGTTATCGACTGGCTGTCGCCGCTTTACGGGATGAACGGCGGTCATTTCTGTGCCGGCTCCACCATCGGCAACCTGACGGCGATCTGGGCGGCACGGGATGCGGCCGGCGCGACCACGGTGGTGGCGTCCAAGGCCGCGCATCTTAGCGTTCGGAAGGCAGCGCGTTTACTCGGGATGGAGTTTCGTGCCGTCGGCACCGACGCCCTGGATCGGATCAATCCCGACGAGATCGGCGACCTGTCGGGCGCTTGCCTGGTTCTGACGGCAGGGTCAACCAGCGCCGGTGCAATTGACGATTTGTCCATCGAGTATGGTGCGAACTGGACGCACGTCGATGCGGCATGGGCGGGACCGCTGCGCCTGAGCCGGCGATACGGCGACCTGCTGCAGGGTATCGACAAGGCCGATTCGATCAGCATCTCGGCGCACAAATGGCTGTTTCAGCCCAAGGACTCAGCCATCGTGCTGTTTCGCGACGTTGACCGTGCAAACGCAGCCATCAGCATTGACGGGAGTTACCTTGCAACGCCGAACGTCGGCGTGCAGGGTTCACGCGGCGCAGCGGCCATACCCCTGCTGGCAACCCTGTTGGCCTGGGGTCGCGATGGTATGGCGGAGCACATCGACAGCAGCATGGATATAGCCGATGCCCTCTATCGAAGGCTCGAAGACAATCCGAACATTGAAACTCGCCACCCACCCCAATCGGGAATCAATCTGTTCGCATCGACTGCAGAACTTCCGGATAAGCTGCTTGAGGAGCTGCCTCCGGGTATGTTCTCCCGGGCAACGATCAATGACAGATCATGGCTCAGATCCGTCGCGGCGAACCCGCTGGCCGACGTCGACCGGATCATTGCCGGCCTGGAATCCGTAATGGCCGCCTGCGACCCTTCCTCGACGAGTTGATCTTCGTCACGAACACCGAGGCCTTTTAATGCGACTATAGTCGCTTGACCGCCACCGCCCTATGCCATGACCGAAGACCTCACGCTCGACCCGTTACTCGCCTGCCCGCGCTGCGACCGAACGCCGCTGGT
>CAZFVT010000012.1:0-19827 GCA_964522355.1 uncultured Woeseiaceae bacterium
GTCCGCCCCTATGGCTGTGATGATGCCGTCAGCAGTTCTCCGTGCGGCGGCCAGCATCGCTTCGTCCCCGGAAAATCGATGAGCCTCGACGATTCCCTTCAACGCATAGCCGAGCGTATGGGTCAATGGTTTCTCCGGGTCGGTCAGGCAGCAGTCGTCGATCCAGCCGTTGTCAGCCTGTTTTGTCATTGCCCAGGTCACGCTCAGCATTGCCGCGTCGCCGATCGATGGATCCTTCGCAACTCGTGCGGCTTCGAACAATCCCCAGGCGCTATGTGCGTCGTAGGCCTTGTCGCCGGGACGGGCGAACGGGCTTTCGAAGGCCTTCCACTGGCCGTCCGACTCCTGGATGTCCATCAGCCAGTGGGCGGCACGTAGCATGGCTTCGCGGTAGGGCTCGCCAAAGGTTTCTGCGCCAGCCGCGAGGCCAATCAGTATCTGCCCAGTGTTGAAAGCCACAGGCACGTCAGGCATATCGGCCACTGTTCCTCCGCGGAAAGCGCCGCTTGCAAACTGAATGCTGAGGAGCCAGTCCAGCATGCGCCGGGCGCGCTCGCACCCAGCCTGGTCAGCGAAGCGCTCTGCGCACCGGAGTATCGTCGGCACAAGGTAGCCAGTGGTTTCCGGATACGACGGACCCCAGCCATCGATCAGGCTGTAATGACGGGCAATGCCGCCGTCGGCCGTCGCGGACCGTTCCTGAGCCTGGCCAAGCCACTCATAGGTAGCGCGCACGCAGGCTTCGACGCCCGGATCGTCGCACCGAAGCTGTCGCCGATCGGCCCATTGAGCCCGCTTGGCGGCCATGGGAAGCTCCAGCCAGTCTCTGAAATCCCGGGCGATATCAATAGCTTTCACGCTCTTGACCATGGGCAGAGTATACCTGCCTAGTTCCTTGTGTCCTGCTGGGGTGATGTGCAATATGATTGCAAATTTTGCACAGAACGATGTCCGCTCGGTAGGTACATGGATCAAGTTTTCAGGACACAGCAGCCAGCTCGTTGCGCGTCAGGATACGGTTCTTCCACGATCAACCGGGCAGTCAGGAAAGGGCTGCCCATCAGGATAACCGCGGCATTTCAAATGACATGGCTCGCGGTAGTTACCAGTTCCAGGAAGCAACTGGTGAGTCTCAGTGCCTGATGATAAATCGACATCGCCCGGGCGAAAGGCGCTCATAGTGGCCTATCACTTTCCACCTGCCGGTGGTTTGGCTGCCGCAGGCTCGCAGCGTATCCTCAAGCTGGCCAAATACTTGCCCGCCAACGGTTGGACGCCGGTAATTGTCACCGCCAGGGTTGATAACTACGAAGACTATGTATTCATCGATGAAGCAATGATGGAGAGAGTTCCTGCCGGGCTCGAAGTCCGGCGCACTCGCGTGTTGCATTTGCTGGATCCCTTTTTACGAGTAAAGAAACGGATCACCGGTTTGTTCACCGGCCAGCAGTCGGAGCAGGCCAGGCTCCACCGTAGCCCTGGCAACGAATATGTTGATCCGTCGGCAGCATCCGCGGGGGGCAATCAGTCCTATGCACGTGCGAGCTGGTTTCAAAGGCTGAAAGATGGATTTACCGACCTATTCGAGATTCCGGACGAAGTTTCTGGCTGGATTTTGCCCGCCGTGCTGGCAGGTAGGAGGGAAATTCGTCGAGGAGGCGTTGACGCGATCATCGCGACTGGGCGCCCCTGGACATCGCTCGTTGCCGGTGCCGTGCTGAAAACTTTGTACAAGAAACCTTTCATTGCGGACTTTCGGGACCCGTGGATGACCAACCCTTTTCGGCTGCGTTACAGCCGAATCAAAAACAATCTGGACGCCGCTGTAGAGTCCTGGGTAATACGCCGCTCCGATGTGATTGTCGCGAACACCGACGAACTCGCCGCTGAGTTCGCCGAACGATTTGGCGACGACGTCGCCGGCAAATGCATCGTCGCGAGGAATGGTTTTGACCCGGATGAATTGCATCTCGAAGAATTGTCTGCTGTCGGTGACGCCAACCCTTCCGTTTTCGATCTTGTCCACGCAGGCGCACTCTATGGCAAGCGCGATCCCGCCGTACTTCTAGAGGCTGTCGCAAGGCTTATGGACCTCGGTGCCATTGACGCCGAACGTTTCAGGCTTACGCTAGTCGGTCCGATTGACCTGCCTTACGATATCGAGGGCCGAATGTCCGAGCTGGGCGTTACCGATGTCGTTCGTACGACCGGCATAGTCTCGCATTCGGAGAGCCTTGAGGCTATCGCCGACTCTTCCATGTGTGTATTGCTGCAGCCGGGAACGACGACCCAGGTGCCATCGAAGCTCTATGAGTACGTCGGTTGCGGTAAACCGATCCTAGCGGTGGTCAATCCCGAAAGCGCGACGGCCTCCCTGGTCGCCTCACGTTCCATCGGAGTGTTGGCCCCGGTTAACGACGTTATTGCGTTGGCCGATGCGGTGCTGCAGGAGTATTTGAGGTTCTTTGCCGAGGGTATGGCAATTGTTGTGCAAGACGGAATCAAAGACGAGTTCGACGTTCGTCGCTCCGCCGCTAATATCGCCCGCTCAATGGATCATCTGACGGGCTAAGGGCTCTGCATTTGGTTGTGCCACTACGAAGCCACTGAGTGCGGCTTCATGTTTAGCCAGAATGGAATGGCCGTGACATTCGGTTAGCTAAATCCGTGCTTCACGAAATCCGAGAGTTCGGAAAACATTTCGTTTTTTCGCCAGTAATAGTGTTTAAGCAGAAAAGTCAGACAGGCGCGCTTGTCCCTGAAGGAAAGGGGCGACCGAGACACAGCGCGAAAAAACTCAAGCGCACCGCGCCAGCTCTGTAAAACCAGGCGCTCCTTGCCGGGCTGCCAGAATTCGCGGAGTGTTTTGGTGTCGCTCATGTCCCAGCTGCTGCACTCCTCATGCCTCCGGCAATTGAACAGGTGCCGCTGGATTTCGTAGAACTTGCCATAAAGCACCAGTTCACCAATCAAATTGATATCTGCTGAGACATAAGCTTGCATACGCTTGGTCTGATCTAGGCTGCTGCGTCGAATCAGGCCGTACATCAAGTTCTGCAGCCCGATGTTGTGCAGGCAGTCCGTAAACCGTTCCACCGGCGAGTCCTGCATCAGGAACAGATTGTCGTCGTAGGCTCTGACAAATTTGCCATTGGCATCAATGATGTGGGATTTACCGTAGGCAAGGACGACATCCGGTTCTTGCTCCAGGACTTCGAGGCAATCCTCAATCAGAGTCGGAGCGATTGTGTCATCGGCGTTTTGCCAGCGAAAATACTGCGCATCACCAGCCCGGTAGCAGACCTCATAGTTGCCGGCGGCCCCAACGTTCCTGGCGTTCCGGATGTAGTGGATTCGTGGATCTTTCTTTGCCCAATCGCGACAAATTTCCTCGGTCCGATCAGTGGAGGCATTGTCAGAAATATAGAGCCGGTAGTCTTCGAATGTCTGGTTGGCCACGGACTCCAGCGTTTCCTCGATATAGCGCTCGCCGTTGTAAACCGGCATGCCAATGTCTACAGCGCGCTGATCGCTGCTTTCCTTGCGGGCTGGATTCTTGTCTGTCATGGGTCCTCAGGAGTCTGGCGATTGCATCGCCCCGACCGGCAAACGGGTCACGGATAGCGGTGAATTACTTGTCAGGAATTCTATAGAATCAGCGGGTTTTTTGGAAACGACCCAGTCACAGGGGAAAGGACAACCGCGTCACAGTACTTAACAAAATCGGGTCACATAAATGTCTCCCGTCCGGCGTTATATTACCCAGCTGATTCGATGCCCACCGAAGCAAAAACAAGATATGCCGGATTCGCGCCGCAAGTCCGTGTCAATTATTGTGTTCGAAATCGCGGGGGCGGAACGATGGATGATGCGGTCGTCTGCAGTACAGGTCTGCCCGAACCGTCCCGCTCGCGGGCGCAGGTCTGCCGGTGCACGAGGCTGAGCATATCCCAGGGACAGGAACTGGATCACTGGGTGTAGGGCACGGTATGGCAATAACAGGTTTTCCGGAATGTGACAGGCAGCACAATCCCGCGCAACGCTGCCTCTTTTTTGCCGACGAGGTCGGTAGCGCCGAACGTCCATTCAATGGAGAATCGGCCTTGTCAGACTATTCAAAATTCAGACCTATGGCAGCCGTAACCACCCGGCTTGAAAAACCGGTTTTCCGGGCGAACTAATGGAAGAATCGAAAGTCAGCATCGTCGTGCCCGCCTACAACGCGGCTGAGTTTCTCGAGGACACTCTTGAATCGGCTATCGCTCAGACGCACAAGAACATTGAAGTGCTGGTCATCGATGACGGTTCGCAGGACAGCACCGCGGAGGTCGCGGGACGATTTTCGCCGCCGGTAAGGGTCATCCGCACAGAAAACCAAGGTGTTGCGATGGCCCGGAACACGGGCATCAAAGAGGCGACAGGCGACTTTATTGCCTTTCTCGATGCAGATGACCTGTGGGAGCCAGACAAGCTCCGACTGCAGCTTAATCGGATAGATGATGTTCACCGCCTCGTATACTCCAACACACTTAGCTTTGGCACGGAGAGTCTCGCGAATATGAATATCTCAGGGGGCGAATTGTTGCCCTCAGGAGAGATTCGCGAACAACTAATTCAGCGCAACTTCATTCCGACATCCTCAGTGCTCATGGATCGGCAAATTGCGCTCGAGATCGGCGGTTTTAATCCCGAGATACCGGTTTGCGATGACTGGGACTGTTGGCTTCGCGCTCTGGCGCTGACCCGGGCTCGTTACGTCGATCAGCCGTTGGTTCGCTATCGCGTCCACCCGAGCTCTCTTGGAAGTAATATCAAAAAGCGCATGGATGGTAGCCTGATGGTTATCGACGCGGCGCTCGCATCACTCGACGCGACCGGACCGCGCAAGCGGCAACTGCGACGCGAGGGTCTGTCGCAGTGCTATACGTACGCCGCTATTCTCGCCCGGTCCGAATCGCGGCAGCTGCTGGCGCTGCGACTTTTTTCGAATGCATTTTTCGTTAGCCCAAGCATGAGCCTCGTCAAGGAGTTCGCAAAAACGCTACTGGGCCCAACTATTGTCAACTGGCTGAAGCCGGGAAGTATGCAATGAGAAACTACCATCAGAACCGAGTATTGGTGACGGGAGGCTCGGGTTTCCTGGGCTCCCATTTGTGCGATCGTCTGCTGGAAAGAGGTGATGAAGTCATCTGTGTCGACAATTTTTTCACAGGTAGTCGCCAAACGGTGGCGCACTTGCTGGACCACCCCCGGTTTGAGCTGATTCGGCACGACGTCACGTTTCCGCTCTACCTTGAGATCGATGAAATCTACAATCTCGCTTGTCCGGCATCGCCAATCCACTATCAGCACGATCCTGTGCAGACAACCAAGACCAGCGTGCACGGTGCTATCAACATGCTCGGTCTCGCCAAACGTGTCGGCGCCCGAATTTTTCAGGCGTCGACCAGCGAAGTCTATGGTGATCCATCGGTACACCCACAAAAAGAAGATTATTGGGGTCACGTCAATCCAATTGGCAGCCGGTCCTGTTACGATGAGGGCAAGCGCTGTGCCGAAACTTTGTTCTTCGATTACCACCGGCAGCACAATCTGCGGATCAAGGTTGCGCGTATTTTCAATACCTATGGGCCGCGAATGCATCCGAATGACGGACGTGTAGTCTCCAACTTCATCGTCCAGGCGCTGCGCGGCGACCCAATCACCGTTTACGGAGATGGCTCGCAGTCTCGCTCTTTCTGCTACGTCGACGACCTTATTGCCGGATTTCTGGCCTTAATGTCCAGCGAGGACAGTCTGGTCGGGCCGGTCAATCTCGGAAATCCTGTTGAGTTTACAATTCTTGAACTGGCTGAGCAGGTTATTGACCTGACAAACTCGAAGTCACGGCTCGAGAGAAAGCCGCTGCCGTCTGACGACCCGCGCCAACGGCAGCCGGATATAACGCAGGCGAAGGAGAAGTTGGGCTGGGAGCCGACAGTGCCGCTGTCGGAGGGTTTGCAGAAGACTATTCCGTATTTCGACCGATTGATGTCGAAGCAGGGTAGGGAGGACTAACGGCACCGACTTGTTTGCCTGCGTGAAGCTTTTGACCAGGTATGGTTCCGCGTCGACGTCATCGAATGCTTTGATGTGCCCCGACGTTCGCCGTCTCATACAGAGGCTGACAGAATGTCTCGGGCGAACTTGGATGGCCGACTTCGATAATGCCGGCCTCACTTTAAGGCCCATCAGCGAGCGCCAGTCGAGAAAATAGAAGTCCGCGCTCCAATCTGTCGTCCTCTTCGAGTATCTATCATGAATCGCACGAGGTATCCCAACCTGGCAGCGCTCGTGAAGTCCATGGCACCCGGCGTACATTGGTGATCCCGGTACGCCGTGCAATCTGGTATGCCGTCCTGAACCAGGGCTCGCTGGTGATGGTTGGCTTCGTCTCGGTCGCGGTTCTTGCCCGTTTGCTGACGCCGGCGGAGATCGGCGTTTTTGCTGTCGCGTCTTCCATCAGCTTTGTGGCCTCGTCGATTCGTTCGTTCGGTGTCGGCGACTACCTGATTCGCGAAGCGCATATCGATAAGTCGTCGGTTAGCTCGGTCATCGGCGTGATGATGGTCATGTCATGGAGCCTGGGCCTCATTCTCATTGCCAGTGCGCCGTTGATCTCTAGCTTTTTCGACGTGCCAGATCTCCGCGATGTGATCTGGATAATGTCCGGGCCGTTCTTTCTTGCCCCGTATATAACGGTGCCGCACTCGCTTCTCGGACGCGAACTGCGTTTTGACTCGACGCTGAGGGTTGATCTGGCCGGCGCGTTGACCAACGCGGTCGTCTCAATTGCGTTGGCGTTGTGGGGCCTTCGATATTTTGGTCTCGCCATCGGTGCGCTGCTCGGCGTAGTGGCCGAATTCATTGTAGTGACCCTTCTGCGGCCGAATCTGATGACCTGGAAGCCCTCGCTGAGCAAGTTTAGTGAAATTTTCAGGGCCGGCTTCTTCATAAGTACGGGTCGGGCACTGACCATGGTTTCTGAGAACAGCTCTGACCTCATACTTGGCCGGATGTCGCAGATGAATATCGTCGGGTTGTTCTCGCGCGGGCTGGGTCTCATTCTTTTCGTGCAGCGCCTAATGGTCCAGTCGGTAGGAAGGGTTGCGCTTCCACATCTTTCACAAGTGAACCGTAGTGGTGGTGATGTGGCCGAGGCTTACCTGACATCGGTTTCTCTGGTGGGCGCAGTGACCATGCCGGTTTTCGCGGTCATAAATCTTGCGGCGAAGCCCATGATTATCGCGTTGTTCGGCGATCAGTGGACAGCATCAGTCGAGGTTGCCTCGATTCTGGCCTTGTGGGCTACCCTGCAGGCGGTACACAGCTTCAGCAATCCTGCCCTGTTGGCTACGGGCCGCGAGCGCGTTGTACTGCTCAAGGAATTGACATCGATCACGGTCAAAATTGGCGTGGTCGTCGCCGCCGTGCCCCATGGCTTGATATGGGTTGCGTGGGCTTTCGTCATTTCGGGGGCTTTCGATTTCGTGTTGAGCACGCTGATAATGCACCTCACTCATGGTATCACCATAAGCCGGCTGATATCAGCCTATGCATCAAATGTCGTAGTTGCGGCAGTCTGCTGGATAAGCCTCAAAGGCGTTTCCCGGTTTGTCGATTTTGACAGCATGAACAGCTGGTTGGCCGTACTCCTTATCGGCTGTGCGATGACGCCCGTTTGGCTGGCCAGCATCTACCTGACCCGTAACAAGGCCTGGCCATTCGTCAGGGATATAGCCTCTCAGGGCGTCCGTCGCCTGCTGCCGCAACGATCCGACCTGTAAGTTTGCCACTCGATAGGGGGCTGGAATCCGTTGATTCGAATCGGCAGGCAAAAGCGGAACCGGTTCACAATTTTCGCCGGTGATTTGTCACATAAGTTTTTCGGCCCGTTTGCTACACTTTTTTCCCTCAATTCCCACTACTTCTGGGCAAGCTTTGAGGTTTTTCGGTCCTGTTCAACGACAGATGGCGACGTAGAATCGGCGTTTGCCAGACTCTTGATTCCGCTCACTTCGCTCTTGCCCAGCGCAGGCAGTCATACAGCTAGGGGGACACTCGGGAGATCCGAAGGACGCCGGGCGGTCCCAGGTAAAAGCCACAGAAGAAGACATTGCGCCCCCAGGTACTTCACATAGCCCATCGACTGCCTTATCCGCCGAACAAGGGCGACAAGATAAGGACGTTTAATATCATCAGGCACCTTGCCCGAGACTGTGATGTGCACGTCGTCGCGTTGGTGGATGACGATGCTGACCTGGAGCACGTCGGGGGGCTCGCACAAACCGCCAAGACAGTCAGCTATGCGAGAATCTCTGCCAGGGTGCGACCCATCCGGTCCGCGCTGGCGATGCTCTCGGGACGACCAATCTCTGTCAGCCATTTTTATTCCCGGGACATCCAGGCAAAGATCGACGAAATGATCGAGGAACTGGATTTCGACGCGGTAATCTGCTCGTCGTCACCGACTGCGGAATACCTATTTCGCTCATCCTCGGCTACCAGCCGGCTCGCCTCGGTGCCGAGAATAATGGACCTCATAGACGTCGATTCGCGTAAGTGGGCTGACTACGCCGAATCCTCGGGATTGCTTCGGTCACTGGTCTATCGATACGAGGCACGCAGTCTTGCGGCTTACGAGCAGCGAATTGGCAAAGCATTCGGCCGGGTCCTGGTAGTGACTCCGGAAGAGGCAGATCTGTTTCGCAGCGAGTCCGGCTGCACGAATGTCATCGCCGTCCGCAACGGTGTCGATTTCGATTTCTTCTCGCCATCTCCTCAACCGAGTACCAACAGTACCGGCAGGGCGATCACCTTCGTCGGCGTTATGGACTATTTTCCAAACGTTGACGGAATGCGATGGTTCATTGACAAGGTCTTGCCGCGGGTGAAAGACAGGGTTTCCGACGCCGAGCTGTTCATAGTGGGCTCGAATCCGACGCCGGCGGTCCAGGCATGGGGCGAGGTTGCGGGAATCACTGTAACCGGTTTTGTCGATGACGTGCGTTTGTATCTTGATCGATCGGCCGTTTGCATTGCTCCGCTACGTATAGCACGTGGCGTGCAGAATAAGGTTTTGGAGGCGATGGCCATGGCGCGGCCGATTGTCTGTTCCGAAGCCGCGCTGACTGGTATAGAGGCTGCCGATGGGTCTGAGGTGTTCTGCCGCAATGAACCTGATGCCTTTGCTGAGGCAATCTGTGATCTTCTTGAAGATCCGACGACTGGGCAGGCGATCGGCCGCGCAGCACGGGAGTTTGTTGAATCCCATTATTCCTGGTCGGCATGCCTGCAGCCAATTAATGAGATTATTGGGCTGCCGGATTTGACCGGGGTCAGCGAATCCAGAGGTGTAGGGGCGAGACTATGACCTCGCGGCTAGACATTCCTGTCCAATGGGAGCGCCCTGACGAGCAAGGACCAACATTGGTGAGTGTTGGCGTACCGCTTGCATTCGGGCAGCTGACGGGCGACGCGCTCCCTGCCGCATTTCTTGACGAGGTCAGGTTGCCGACTCAGTGCCGGGTGCTACTTAGCTGGCCGGATGGGTCCGTACGCTGGCTGCACGTGTACATCGAGGTTCCCGCAGGTCGGCAGGGGCCTGTAACGTTTTACCTTCGTGACAGCGACGATTCCGCCGAGGATGCGGCAGATTTCGAGCGGCCGGTCTGCACCCCAGACAAGACAGTTGTTGCCTGTGGCGATCACCGACTGGCTATTCCTCACAGCGGAGAATGTCTGCTGACAGCTGATGCAGGCACTGCAGATCCGGTCCTCGGAGAATCAGGTTTCCGTCCGGATGTCCGCGACATGGACGGTCGCAAGCTCCGCTATCAAACACGGAAGATCCGCATTGTCGAATCGGGTCCGGTGCTCACAACCGTGGAGATTCAAGGCAACTGTCGGCTGGAGCCCTGGTTGGCGCCTCTCAAGATCACAACGGTAGTCAAAATACCGCTTCGACTTGCGAGCGTAACCATCGAATTCACCGTACACAACACGATGGCTGCTGCTCACCCGGACAATGAATGGGACCTTGGCGATCCGGGTTCGGTCTTTCTCTCGGACGTCAGTCTCAACTGGCATCTGCCCGGTGAGCATCTAAAGGCAAGTTGGCTTGACCAAGGCAGCGGCTCTTTCCACGAGGTGGGACACGACGCCTGGACATTGCTGCAGCAGTCGAGCGGCGGCCCCAACTGGCAATCGCATGTTCACGTTGACTGGCAGGGTAAATTGCCGACGCGGGCTCCAGGTTACCGCTCTTGGTCTGGCACCGACGAAACGCCCCTCGCATCGGGCGACCGGGCGAGTCCGGTAGTCGCGATCAACACTTCATCGACGGCACTTCGATTCGATTGCGAGCACTTCTGGCAGAATTTCCCCAAGGCCCTTCGCCTGCAGTCGGGCGATTTCAGTTTTGGACTGTTTCCACGAGAGTGCGGCTCGCCGTTTGAACTGCAGGGTGGGGAAAGCAAGCGTCACCGGTTATCAATTTACCTCGACGAGTCACGGAACGAGTCGCCCCAGGCCAGAGTCATGGCCAGCGTGCCGGCACGCGTCGATGCAAAATACACCGCAGGTACTGGCGTGCTGCCTTATTTTCCGGCCAGCAGCGACGCGCAGTCAGGCAGATATCGTGACTATCTAAACAGCATTATCGATGGCGACACGGCATTCGTGGCACGGCGGGAACTGATCGACGAGTTCGGCTGGCGCCACTTCGGCGATATCTATGCCGATCACGAAGCCGCCGAATTCACGGGCGACCGCGAGTTCGTCTCTCACTACAACAACCAATACGACTTTGTGTACACGGCAGGAATCCATTTCCTGCGCAGCGGCGATCGCCGCTGGTGGCAGCTCATGGACGAAGCGGCCGGGCACATGATTGACATCGATCTCTATAAGACCCAGGAAGACCGCTATGCCTACAACAACGGCTTGTTCTGGCACACGGAGCATTACCGTGATGCCGAGACGTCCAGCCACCGGACCTACAGTGTCGCCAACCGTGAGGGAACCTGTCATGGCGGCGGTCCGAGCAATGAGCAGAACTACAGCAGCGGTCTGTTGCTGTACTACTGTTTGACAGGGGACGAACGAGCCCGCGATGCTGTGATGGGTATGGCAGATTGGGTCTTGGCCATGGACGACGGTTCTCGTAGTCTGCTCTCCGCTGTAGACGGCCGTCCAACAGGACTTGCCAGCTCAACGAGAACTCCCGACTTCCACAAACCCGGTCGAGGCGCCGGAAATTCGATCAATGCGTTGCTTGATGGCTTCGATCTGAGCGGCGATGGTCGCTACCTCGACTATGGTGAGCAGCTTATTGAACGTTGCATTCATCCACGGGATGACCTGCTGGCGCTTGGACTAGACGACCCGGAAGAACGTTGGTCTTACCTGGCCTTCCTCCAGATCCTTGGCAAATACCTTGGCGGCAAGCGCGCACGTGCAGAATTCGACAGGGCGTTCTTCTACGCCCGGGACAGCCTGCTGCACTACGCGGAATGGATGTGTGAGTTCGAGGTTCCCTATAGCACGGTACTTGATCGCGTCGAGTACCCAACCGAGACCTGGCCGGCTCAGGACATTCGAAAAATGCACATCATGCACTTGGCGGCGCTCTATTCCTCCGGCGAACGGCGCGAAGCATTCGCCGCCAGAGCACATTTTTTTTCAACCCACTGCATTGAGGATGTGCTCGGTTTTGCCACCGCCTACTTCGCCCGGCCGCGGGTATTAGTTGCCGCTTATGCGTACATACACGACTATTTTCTCGATCGCGGCTACGGGTTAGCTGAAGGCGACGTGGCATTGCAGCCACACGGGCACACGTTCGACGAGCCCGATGAGTTTGTGCCACAAAACCGCATAGCCCAGTTGCTAACGTCTGATCGTTTGACCTACCTGTTCCGGATGCTGCGGCGGCGGTTTTTTTCCAGGCTCTCGTTGCTGGCAAGAAACGTCGGGTCTGGGCCTCGCGTCCGGACGCACGTATTGCGGTAGCCCAGCATGGAGAAAAAGCATCGACTCGCTTATGTGGTGAACTCGCTCAATCCCGGGGGCGCAGAGCGATTGGTTGTCGACATGGCACTGCAGTACCGGGAGCGTTACTCGGTAGCCGTCATATGCCTCGACGCACCGGGCGAGTGGGCGGATCGATTACGGTCCCGCGATGTACCGGTCTACTGCCTTTGGCGCCAGGACGGTTTCGACCTGTCTATTCCGTTCAAGCTCGCCAGGTTGCTCAGGCAGCTGGATTGCCACCTGGTCCACGCGCACCAAACGACGCCCTGGATCTACACGGCACTCTCGCGTCTGATTCGCCATCGGCCGAAGCTGCTTTTCGAGGAACATGGCAGGTTCTATCCGGAGACAAGAAAGCCTCGCCGAGTATGGGTCAATCGTCACCTGGTTCGGCGCCTGACCGATCTGACCGTTGCGGTCTGTGATGACATTCGCCAGCGCCTGGATGTCTATGAGGGACTGGATGCGAATCTCATCGAAGTTATTCACAATGGCGTGGAACAACCGGCGGCGATTTCTCCGGCAGAGCGTGATGCCTGCCGCAAGTCTTTCGGTTTTTCGCCCTGTGATTTCGTCGTCGGCTCGGTCGGCCGGCTCGATGGCATCAAGAATTTTCCCATGCTTGTACAGGCGGTCAGCGAGGCTCGAGAGTTGTCGTCTTCAGCAGTGGACACCTCAATCAAGGGTGTCATCATAGGTGACGGACCCGAGTCCGAAGCGCTGACAGAAACTGTCCGCGAGTATCAACTCACTGAAAACTTCGCGCTGCCGGGCTACCGTGCCGATGCACGGAAGATCGTGCAGTGCCTCGATATGTTCGTTCTTACTAGCTGGAGCGAAGGCATCTCGATGTCGTTGCTCGAGGCGATGGCTTCGGGCGTGTGCGTCGCGGTGACGGATGCTGGCGGCAACCCGGATGTCGTGCGGCACCGGCAGGACGGCTGGCTGGTGACGCCGGGTTCCGCCGATGAGCTTGCTGCCGTAATACAAGAGGTTGCTTGTAGTCCTGAGCTTCGGGTGGAGTTTGGCCATGCCGCCGCAAAGAGATTTCGGAGCGGTTTCACGTTTTCGCAGATGGTGGACGCCTATCATCTGCGTTACCAGGCGCTTCTGGGCTAGGCCGGATCTAATGAGTATTTCATCGATGAACGCAGCTGGTTCCAGTATCCGACGCATCCTGAAGGCCGTTTCCTTTGGCTTCTGTTTCGTCCTGGTGCTGCCATTCCTGCTGATTTCATGGCTGGAGAAGGCGGTTTCCACCGCCAGTGTGCTGTTTACATTTTCGGCGCATGCGCTGTCGATGATTCCTGGGCTCCCTGGTGACTACATCCGCGCCGCATTCTATTCGGGAGCGCTCGATGCCTGCTCCTGGGAGGTTCGGATTGGCTATGGGTCGGTTTTTGTCTCCCGCAGGGCTGAAGTTGGTCGAAGCGTATCAACAGGTCTGTACTGCGTTTTCGGTCACGTCAAGATCGGCGCAGGCACGCGGATTGCCAGCCGTGTCAGCGTGCCGAGCGGCAAACATCAGCACTTTAATGAGAGAGGCGAATTGTTCGAGGGGACGCGGCATGCCACTGTCGAGATTGGCAGCAATTGCTGGATAGGCGAGGGTGCCATATTGCTGGATAGCATAGGTCGGGAATGCGTCGTGTCGGCCGGCAGCGTCGTGATTAGCTCGGCGCCGGATCGTTCCCTAATCGGCGGCAACCCGTCACGAGTAATCAAGACGATTGAGTCGGTCATGCCGCCAATGGATGGAACCTGATCGATGTGTGGGATCGCAGGCATAGCCGATCTGTCCGGGCTAAATAACAAGGCGCCCGGCATCGTCCGGGAGATGACCGCTGCGATATCCCATCGCGGCCCTGACGCCGACGGCTTCTTCGACAACGAGTACGTGTCTCTCGGTCATCGACGGCTGTCAATTATCGATTTGTCCTCCGGCCAGCAGCCAATGGCGTACGCCGACGGTCGAATCCAGATTGTCTTCAACGGCGAGATTTACAACTTTCTGGATATCCGGCGGCAACTCGAGCGGGCCGGATTCAGCTTCATGACGCGCAGTGACACCGAAGTCATCATGGCCGCCTATCTGCATTGGGGCCTCGATTTCGTCAAACAGCTGAACGGGATGTTCGGTCTGGCGTTATGGGACCAGGCGAAGAAGCGACTTGTACTCGCTCGCGACCGGGTGGGAAAGAAGCCGCTCTACTACCGCATGGAAGGCACCGCGATCGCTTTCGCCTCCGAGCTAAAGTCGCTGGTGGCTGGCGGGGCGACTACAGGGGCGGTCGACAGCGTAGCGCTCGACTGTTATTTCACCCTCGGATACATACCAGCGCCGAAGTGCATCTACAAGGATGTCCGGAAACTCGAGCCTGGTTCGGTGCTTGTGCTGTCGGAAGGCCGTCTTAGTCAGCACAGGTACTGGACTCTGGAGTTTGAAGAGCCGATAGACTGCTCTCTTAATGAGGCGGTCGAAGCATTCGAGCCGGTGCTCCGCGACGCGGTGTCTCGACGGCTAATGAGTGAGGTACCGCTTGGCGCGTTTCTCTCCGGGGGGATAGACTCATCACTGATTGTCGCAGAGATGGCTGATCAGCTCGATGCGCCGGTCAAGACCCATACGATCGGCTTCGATGAAAGCGAATTCAGTGAACTGCGTGAGGCTGGTCTGATAGCCGAACACCTGGGCGCCGATCACCAGGCCTATACGGTGCATCCCAATGCGGCCGACGTGCTGCCCGCTATCGCGAATCACTTCGACGAACCGTTTGCTGATTCAAGCGCGTTACCAACCTGGTACGTTTGTGAGATGACGAAACGCTCCGTGACCGTCGCTCTGTCCGGTGATGGTGGTGACGAAGCATTCGGTGGCTACACGTTTCGCTATTTTCCGCATCAGGTGGAGGCGCGATTAAGGGCGCGCTTGCCGCTGTGGATTCGATACCTGTTGTTCGCACCGATGGGGCGAATCTGGCCGGCGTCGCCGAAGTTGCCCGGCTGGCTGCGCTTCAAAACGATATTTGAAAATCTCGCTCGCGGTGACGCCGAAGCCTTCTATCACGACCTTGCAGTATCGAGGGCGGATGCCCGAAAAGCGATGTACCGCCCCGAGTTCAACAAGAGCTTGAAGGGCGCAACGGCAATGGAATTCGTTGCCGACAAGTACATGGATAGTAGTGCGCGGACTCCGCTATCGCGCGCTCAGTTTGCCGATGTCAATTGTTACATGACCGATGACGTACTGGTGAAAGTAGACCGTATGAGCATGGCGCATTCACTCGAAGTCAGGGCGCCACTGCTTGACGTGAATGTTTTGGAGTTTGCAGCGCGGTTGCCCGACGCGGTAAAGATGCAGGGCCAGTCCGGCAAACTCGTGCTCCGGGAGCTCGTCAAACGGCGGCTGCCGCCCGAGATCTATAATCTTCCCAAGAAAGGGTTTTCAATTCCGGCCGCGGCCTGGTTGCGAACTGACCTGAGGAAAATAACGGAAGACCTGCTGTTTGGTAACGACAGTATCATCGCCGAATACCTGGAACCGACCGCCGTCCGAGCACAGTGGCAGGAACATCTGACCGGTCGCCGTGACCACAGCCAGTTCCTGTGGGGACTGATGATGTTCGGGCTATGGGATCAGGAGTGCCGTACCGCTGTTCGTGCAGGCAATGCAGGCGGGCTGTTTCCGGCACGCGGGAACTGACTTCATGATGGACATGTCAAAAAAATCGCGGCCAGCAGAGATGATAGACGAAAGCCGGCCTGTTCGGGTCCTGCACATCGGCAGCCCGGAGGGGTTGTACGGTGCTGAACGCTGGATACTTGCGCTTGTCAACACGCTATCTCCTGTACGCGTGGAGTCCGTCGTCGCCGTACTCAATGACCGAGCCGACGGTGAGGCGTCGGACTTGTGCACGGTCGCCGCTGAGCGAGGGTTCGACACGGTAGAGTTTCCCTGTAGCGGAGGCCTTGGTTTCGATGCTATTCCGAAAATTCGAGCCTACATTCGCGAACACAATATCGATTTACTGCACACGCATTTTTACAAGAGTGACATTATCGGTGCCCTATCTGTCATGGGAACGAACTGTCGGATCGTCACCACACCGCACGGCTGGAGCACGGCTGCCGGAGTCAAGCTGCAGGTGTACGAATGGGCCGATCGCCTGTTTTTCTACCTGATGGACGCCGTCGCGCCGCTGTCTCCGGAGCTCGAAAGAGATACGTTGGTACTGCCCTTTCTTTCAAGGAAAGTGTTTCCGATCAATAACGGCGTTGATTTGTCCGAGGTCGACGAGGTAACCGTCTCACGTGATTCCGCCGGCAGATCTTCGGACGAACCCATAATCATTGGCTATATAGGACAGCTGATCACTCGCAAGGGCGTTGACACGCTTATTCGTGCCATGCGCCACCTTGATTCCGGACCCTATGAACTCTGGGTCATAGGTGAAGGCCCACAGGGTGACGAACTTCAGGCTCTGGCGAGCGAGCTCGAGGTGGCAGAGCAAGTGAGGTTTTTCGGCTATCGAAGCGACAGAATAGATCTCCTGAAGAAAATGGATCTGTTCGTTCTGCCGTCGACGCTGGAAGGTATTCCCCGGTGCCTGATGGAAGCTATGGCAGCCGGTCTGCCGTGTATCGCGACGGACATTCCGGGCAGCCGCGACATCGTCATCGATAATGAAACCGGTCTGCTGATTTCTGTTGGCGACGATGCTGCCTTGAGCGAATGCATCCAGCGATTCGCTGAGAGGCCGGAGCTGGCGAGTCGGCTTGGCGCGCGAGCCTCCGAGTTTGTGCGCGCCAACTACTCGTCGGAACGAATGTCCCGGGAGTACGAAGATCTCTATGCGCGCCTCGTTTTTCACCGTGGGAGACGAAACGGTGACGACTGAAACTGCGCGTTCCATGGAATGGCCAACGGTGGTTGGATCGCAGCCGTGTTTTGTCGTCTTTTCTGACGACTGGGGTGAGCACCCATCCAGCTGTCAGCACATTTTTCGCCGCGTTAGCGAGCACTACAGGGTCATATGGGTCAACACAATAGGAATGCGCAGCCCGACGTTAACGTTTTCTGACTTCCGCAAGGCGCTGACGAAGCTCGGAAAAATGTTCTTCGGCAAGCAGACGGACTCCCGTTCCCACAAGCAGTGGAGTGTTAAGGTGCTGAGCCCGCCGATGCTGCCTTTCGGTCGATATCGTTGGGTGCGCTGGCTCAACCGTAAATCGGTGGCACGCTCACTGCGCCGTGCAACTTCTGGTAATGATGGCGGCAAGCAGATTGTGGTTTCGACTGTCCCGAATGCCTGTGACTACGTTGACGTGATACCGCAGTCGCAGATCGTCTACTACTGCGTCGATGATTTTTCGGAATGGCCTGGCCTGGACAAGGCACTTATCCTCGGTATGGAGGACTTGCTGGTGCAAAAGAGCACGCTGATCCTGGCGACATCACAAAACTTGCGCGACCGGTTGGCACGATCCGGAAAGCCAACAGAGATGCTGAGTCACGGGGTTGACGTTGAGTTGTTTTCGCAGAATTTTGCCAAGGATCACATGTTGCTCGGATCTATCAATCGTCCCCGGGTTGGCTTTTTCGGGCTTTTCGACGAACGATTTGATCAGCCGCTTTTAGCCGAAGTCGCCTCGCGCCTGCCGGAGGTCTCCTTCGTGATCGCCGGGCAGGTAGTTTGTGATACCCGTGTCTTGGATGGCAAGGCCAACGCTCGATTTGTCGGACCCGTCGTCTATGAAGAGCTACCGGCACTTATTCGCGGACTGGATGTCCTGATTATCCCTTACAATGTCAATGAACTATCCAATTCGCTTTCGCCGCTAAAGCTTAAGGAGTATCTTGCAACAGGCAAACCGATAATTTCCACACCTATTGCGGCAGCAGAGGACTTCCTCGATTGCATTGCCGTTTGCGATGGCGCCGATCAATGGGTCGAGGCGATCGGAAGTAAGCTCTCCGGAGAAGGCCCGGCCGCCGCACGAAGAAGGCTGGAACGGGTGGCAGGCGACTCCTGGGAATCTAAGGCCATACGCTTGGTCCAGGCATCGTTTTTGGGCAATGCGGGGCCCGAAACAGCTGCGGCGGATACCATTCGCGACACGGCAAGTTCGGGGCGCTGATCATCATGATGCAGGTAGAGAAAAACCGAATGCGAGAGCAGGTGTAGTGAATGGGCGTACTCCTGGTCGCCTTGCTGTTCGTGACAACCTGCAGTCTTGCACTGTACCGGCCACATTACGGCATCATCGGCTACTTCGGCTGGACGTTGTTAAAGCCCGAGTATCTCTGGCAGTGGGCGCTGCCCGCCGATGCCGGCCTGCAAAAGTACCTTGCGCTTGCCACTATTGCCGGGTTCATCATCCATCGTTTTCCCGGGCACACTATTCGTGGCCGACAATTGGTAGCGTGTGTTCTTCTAATCGTCTACCTGCTCTTGTCCTACATCAGCTCATTCCAATCGGCTGATCCGCCGCAAACCGCGTTTTTTATGGACGTTATCTGGAAGATCATCCTGATGACGCTGCTTGCGGTTCGGCTGCTCGATACCAGGGAGAAGCTCATCTTGATGATGTGGGTTGCTGTTCTTGCGCAAGGATTCAACGCCTTCGAGATCAACATGCAGTATTTTCGCGATGGATACTCGTTGGCACTGAATTACGGGTGGGGATTCAACGACAGCAATACTTACTCTATTGTGACCGTGCCTATAATGGCATTTAGTGCATTCCTCGCCCTGAATTCCGCGAAGATGTGGCAGAAAAGTATCGCTGCGGTGATCTTCATCATGCAGTTGCATGAAATTTTCCTACTCGAATCCCGCGGTTGCATGCTTGGGGGGCTGTTGTTGTGTGGCGTTGTCTGGTGGTACTCACCGAAGACCATTTCGCTGCAAACCGGGGCTGTTGCCGCTGTGATTATTGGCGCAATACTCGCAGGGCCGCCGATTATTGCCGAGTTCTCGTCGATCTTTTCGGAAACCGATGAGCTTGATGCGTCGGCCGCCAGCCGCTTCGATATATGGGTGGCGGGCTGGGAAATCACAAAGGACTACCCCTGGCTCGGACTAGGGCCCTGGGGGGCGGAAACCACCGTTCCCGAGTATTACCCGGGAGGATTGGATGTGCCGCGTAAAGCACTGCATAACCTCTTCCTCGAGGTGAGTACCGGCTCTGGCTTACCCGCGACCGTCGCCTACCTGGGCTTCTTTTTTCTGCCGGTGCTTGCGATTCGGCGTCGTATCGCCAGCAAGCGTTTCCGGGCTGATCGCACGCTGCACGGGATCATGGTAGCCGTGCTGGCTGGCATTTCCGGATACTGGTTATCAAGCGTTTTCTCGAGTGGTATCCTCCTCGAATCCGGCTACCTCTGCGCCGCTATTGGTATCGCTTCTCTGGCCATCGCTGATCGCGAGCAACGGGCGGAGGCAAAGGTAGAGGACGCGGCCCTCGACCGCGTCTCTGGCGCTGGCCGCTCGGCTCCAGATGTTGTCCCCGTCAGCCGGGAAGGGGCCGCCGAATACTATCGAGATATGCACCGTTCTTCTTGACGTAGCCTTACCTTGGATCCGCCCCAGGGGGCTAGGGTCACCGCTATCAGCGAGCTGCCACCGACGACACCAAAGCCCTGAAACCCGCGTCTGCACACAGTTCTTGACAGCTTGGAGGCTTGGCCGTACAGTCCCCGCCTCCGTGGGGCTATAGCTCAGCTGGGAGAGCGCTTGCATGGCATGCAAGAGG